>CALDGT010001124.1 GCA_937942935.1 uncultured Chloroflexota bacterium
GATAAATAATTCATACCAGAAACATCCTTTTTTACAAAAAAAGCCAAAGTTCAGTAGTGGCATGAATACTCATGCCACTACAAGCTAGTTATCCATTATCCCATTTTGGGTTCTAACACCCCGTAACCACCGCTATCGCGCCGATACAAGACATTAACCGTATTCGTTTCGCTATTCAAAAATACAAAGAATCGGTGTCCGAGCAATTCCATTTGGTCAATTGCATCTTGTTCTGTCATGCCGACCATCAAAATCACCTTACGACGGACAATTTCAGCATCATCATCATATTCTGGTAAGTTATTGATAATCACTGCGGGAAGTTCTTCGGCTGTTTCGAGTTCTTCACGGGTGGCATGATATTTGAAATGTTCTTCGCGGTCTCCACGACGAGATTTCTTTTGTTTGCCCTTAAACCGTTCAATTTGCCGATACATTTTGTCTGCGGCTTCGTTGATGGCGGCGAGGGTCGCATCACGCCCATTCCCTTGTACAACCACTTCAGACCGTAAAATTGCCCCGCGTTCATGACGCAGGGTGATTTGAGCTGTTGTTAAATCTTCTCCCCGCTTGGTATTTCGGCGAGCAAGTTCTAGGCGAATATCTGAAATATTGGGCAGATACCGGTCTAGTTTGCCGACTTGTTCTTGTGCGTATTCCTCAATACCCGCTGTGATGGTCAAATTTTGTCCGTGTATATTCACGTTCATGCGGAGACTCCTTCAATAGAAAATGAATAAATTATTTTTTCGATTGCCTCATTTGGCTATCTTCATCGCTTATCAGAGGCACGGGTGATGGTCATTCCAAGCACCAAACTTGCCTCTCCGTCTAATAAAGCTCCCGCACACTCACTGAGTGTTGCGCCTGTCGTCAATACGTCATCAACGATTACAACTATTTTACCCCGAATTTGCTCAGATTGTGCCTTAAAAACATTGTGCATATTGTCTTGACGTTCTTTGGCAGATAATCCGACTTGTGAGGTTGTCTCTTTGGTGCGGATGAGCGCATCGGGCTGGTAGGGCAAATTTACTTGTTGGGCAAACGCTTGGGCAATTAACCCCGCTTGGTTATAACCGCGTTTTGCCAGTTTTTTGGGGTGCATGGGGACAGTAGTGACGATATCGGGTTGCCAATCTAGTTCCCCAAAAATGGTCGCTAATCGTATAGCGAGCAGAGGGGCTAATTGTGTTTGGCGCAAATATTTGAGGTTATGAAGCGCCTCGCGCACAATATCGGTATGTATGGCACTACTGACTACAGGGAAATGATTATCGAGTTCAATTTGTTTTGCGGATAACGGATAGGTTTGGAGTAGGGTGGTGCAATCATCACACCAGCCAATATCCACCCGCCCACAGTTGCCACAACGTGGCGGGAAAAGCAAATCGAGACCCCATTGACTGATTTGGCGAATAGCCAAAAAAAGCCCAGCAGGGGTTTGCGGGGCTTCTTGATTGATTTCGAGTGAGGGCATTACTGCCTCCAAGTTGATGTGTTATTAGAATACACTGCTCACACTAGAAGCCATCACCTGCAAAACGGCTGGACCCAAAAGCACAATCCAGATAGATGGGAAGATGAGCAATACCATAGGAATCATCATCTTAACAGGCGCTTGTTGGGCTTTTTCTTGGGCGCGTTGACGGCGTTTAGTACGCATTTGGTCAGATTGTACCCGTAAAATAGTAGACATACTCACACCGAGTTGGTCGGCTTGAATGATAGCGGCTGTGAATGAGTTTACATCTGGAACATCCATACGTGCCGCCATATCGCGCAGGGCTTCACGACGTAATTTACCTAGTTGAATTTCGCGCAATACCCGCCCGAATGCGAGTGAAAGCTGGTTATCCCATTTTTCGTATACTTTGCCCATCGCCATATCGAAACCGAGACCTGCTTCTACGCAGATAACTAATAAGTCAAGCGCATCTGGTAAGGCTTTGATAATTTCATTTTGGCGTTTTTTAATTTTGCTATTCACCTGTGACATGGGTAAGGCATACCCAATCGCCGCACCACCAACAGCATATAGCATTGCATTTAGAAAGGGTTGTTTTTGAATGACGAAACCAAAAATAGCACCGCCAACACCTAATAAAATGGTGAAAACAATCCGTTGTAAAAAGAATGCACTAGGGTCTGCATTCATCCCTGCAATTTCAAGTTTGCGCCGTGTGGCTTCAAGTTGTTTCTGTGGCGTAAATCTAACGACAATTCTCGCCAAGCCCTTCATGATAGGCACAAGCACACGTTCTTTGAACGAAATAGATAATTCGACTTCTTCGAGCGATTCTGGTAATTCTCGTTCACCGTATTGTGCTAAACGTTCTTGAAGCGGGTCTACATTGCGGTCTTCGCGCAGACCAATATAAACCATTACAGCAATGATAATTAATGCACCAATAACTAATACTGCAACCATACTGTTACACCCTCATCACTAAATTTCAATATCAACGATTTTTTGGATGAGCGCCGTACCGATGCCAATCAGCGCCAAACCGACAGCCAACATGGGCCACCCGCACGCACGATTTTCAAACATCCGTCCCATATAACCCGGATTAATAGCATTCAGGAACATCGCCAACACAATCGGCAAAAAGCTAATCAGATAACCTGTAATCCGACCTTGAGAGGTGAGGACTCGGATTTCACCTTTCAGCTTAATCCGTTCACGGATAGTTGCGCCGATGACTTCGAGGATTTCGGTTAAGTTACCACCGACTTCGCGTTGAATATTGACGGCGGTGATGACCAAATCGAGGTCTTCACTTTCGACACGTTCTAATAAATGTTCAAATGCGTCTGTGAGGTCAATGCCTAACTGAACTTCTTGCACAACACGTCTAAATTCAGTTTGTGTAGGTTCACCAGCATCTTTGGCGACAGCTTCCATCGCTTGCAAAACGCTATACCCAGAACGCAACGCATTCACCCATAAACCAAGTGTATCTGGTAATTGTTGTTCAAAGGCGATGAGGCGTTTCGCTATTGCCCGCGAGACATAAATACGTGGGGCAAAGAAGCCCATAAATCCAGCGATAACAGAGAAGATGGGGTCGCCACTGAATAATACAAAGTATCCCAATGAGAACCCGCCAATAACGCCTACGATATGCAATGTAGCAAATTCTGCGACAGTGAGCTTAAGGTCTGCACGAGCCAATTGCCTACGCCATTTTTGCCCAAATTTTCGCTTTTTAAGCACATTATCAATGGCATCTAACCCGCCTTTGCGCTTTTTATCGGCATCGGATGTCGTTATTTCCGAATTGGCTTCTGCTGAATTGAGAAATGACTCAAATTCATTGAGTGATGTGGCTTGGTTGAGCCGTTGCTCAACCAAATCACCTTCTGAGCGTGCGCTGATGACGGCGACAATGATGATGACAAATACTGCCAGCATTGCGCCGCCTAAAATAAGCAATTGTTCTGGGGCTAGTCCTAGCATCGCTTATCCTCTCAACATTAACGGCGCGAGCCGATACCGAAAATGGATGGGGGCAGGTGGATACCTGCATCTTCAATTCGTTCATAGAATTTGGGGCGAATCCCCGTTGGGCGAATCCGTCCAATGATTTTGCCACCTTCGTAACCAGTTTGTTCAAATTCAAAAATATCGGACATGGTAATCATTTCACCTTCCATGCCTTGTACTTCTGTGATGAACAAAATACGGCGTGACCCATCGCGCAAGCGTTGTTGTTGGCAAATGACATCAATTGCAGAAGCGATTTGCTCACGAATAGCGCGTACAGGCAAGTCCATCCCCGCCATTAGGCACATGACTTCCAACCGCGAAACAGAGTCACGCGGGGTATTGGCGTGGAGAGTGGTTAAAGAACCATCGTGACCGGTATTCATCGCTTGGAGCATGTCCAATGCCTCACCACCACGACATTCCCCAACGATGATGCGTTCAGGACGCATACGGAGGCAGTTGATAACTAAGTGTTGGATGGTAATTTCGCCTTTGCCTTCAATATTGGATGGGCGACTTTCGAGTGGGACAACATGTTCCTGTTGTAATTGTAATTCTGCCGCATTTTCAACGGTGATGATGCGTTCATCATTTGGGATGAAACTAGATAACACATTGAGTAGGGTAGTCTTGCCAGAACCAGTCCCGCCCGACACAACCGCATTCAGACGACCAATGACACATGCCCGTAAAAATTCGGCGATTTCTTGTGTCATTGACCCAAAACGAATGAGGTCATTGACAGTGAGAGGGCTTTTGGAGAATTTACGGATGGTGATGGTTGGACCGCACAGCGCAATCGGACGGATGACTACGTTCACCCGCGAGCCATCTGGAAGGCGAGCATCTACCAATGGTGAACTTTCGTCTACACGCCGACCCAGTGGTGATACGATGCGGTCAATCACCCGCAAAACGTGTTCATCACTATCGAATGTGATATTTGTGCGCGAAAGTTGCCCTTTACGTTCTGCGAAAATCATACGGGGTCCATTGACCATGATTTCCGATACACTTTCATCATCAAGTAATGGTTCGATTGGACCAAAACCAAGAATATCATCTACGATTGCTTCAAATAAGCGTTGGCGCTCATTACGAGATAACACCATGCTTTCTTCTGCCAAAATAGAGTTGAATAATTCTTCGATGTGACGACGGATTTCATCTTTTTTGCTGGTATCCATCGTTTGGTCAAATTCCATCAGCAATTTTTGTTGAACGCGCGATTTCAAATCGGCGTAATTGCTATTGCCTTTAGGCGCATTGGGATTATTGGGATTTGGACGATTTGCCCCAGTGGGGTTTGGTTTTGGTGTTGATGCAGGAGGGCGTTCTCCCCCGCCACCACTATTTCCACCACCCTGTGGTGGTGTATTACCAATTTTTTTAAGTAACGAACCCATACAAAAACTCCATCATCTCTTACATTACTAAACTGGGGTGATTTGTGGGGAATTTATTTCCCCACAATGCTTTTTTTAATAGTATAACCGAAAAATTGGATTAACGTCCCAATAGACCGGCAATCCCACTCTTGCTTTTCTTTTTAGTATCTTCGGTCGTCTCTTTTTCGGATTCAGGGTCGGTCATCAGCTCTGCATAGAGTGAGTCGGCGAGTCCATGTAATTGTTTGATGAGTGGTTTATTGACATCGCGGTCAGACCCAATGAATGGTACACCACGATTAATCGCCGCCAAAACCAGCCGTTCATCAATAAATGGCAAAATACCAACAACATTGCGTTTGAGGTAACTTTGGAATTTTTCGGGCGGGATAGTTGGCGTTTTTGAGCCTTTGCGCTCTTCCATCACTTTATTGAGAACAATTGCAGTTTTTTCTGGTGGAAAACCTGCTTGGTCAAATAAATCCAAGACAAAGCGCATATTTTTTGCAGAGACGAGGGTTGGTGTCCCAACCAATAATACTCGTGTCGCATGTTCTAAGATATTTGATAGGGTAGAGTCGAGTCGCGCACCAGTATCTACGACCACAAAATCATAACTCCCACGCACTTTTTGAATGATGGTCGAAATTGTTTCTGGGCGTTCCCATATCGCATCTGCAAATTCAGGGCGAGTGGGACCTGTTAGCACTTTAAGTCCACTATCATGAGTGGCAACGATATTTTCAAATAACTCTGTATCAAGGTCGTTTACATCTTCTGCGACTTCTGTGATGGTAGATTGTGGTGTTAGGTTAAGAAATGTGCCAACATCCGCAAATTGCAAATCGGCATCAATCAACAATACTTTCACATCTTCTTTCATCAAACCAGAAGCCAAACTTGTTGCAATGGTTGTTTTTCCGACCCCACCAACAGGGCTATAAACAACAATTACATGACCTGCACGCTCACCCTCTACCGTCTCTTCTTTTCCAAAGATGGCGCTAATATTAGCGCCACCTTTTTCTAAGTCATCGTGAAATGTACGGGTGGGTTCATGTTTTTTATATACGGTGCGGACGGTGTTATACATTTCGTCCATGTTAATGGGTTTGGTCAAGAAGTCTTTTGCACCTGCACCCATTGCCCGCCGATAGTAGTCGGAATCATTTTGCACCGACATAATGATAATCGCAGAACGTGGGACTTGGCGTGTGATAATTTCGGTTGCCTGCAAACCATCCATATCGGGCATATTGATGTCCATGATGATAATATCTGGTTTGTGTTGTTTGGCAAATTCAACACCTTCGCGTCCTGTGCCTGCTGTGCCAATCACCTTAAAATCTTGCTCAAATCCGAGCAATTTTTTTATGTTTTCTCGGTTTTCTGGAATATCATCTACCAATAAGATGGAGATGATATTCTTTTCTGATTGTGATGATTTTTTGCCACCCATATTTTTTTACCTTAGAAGTCTTCTGGAATATCAACTAACTCAGCGAGTTTAAGGGCGAGCGCCATCTCTCGGATACTTGTGCTTGCAAGCAAAATATCAAAGTTGGTACGCGGTGGTGGGGTGATTCCATAGGTATCAATGATATATTGCATTGTTACAGGTGTTGTCTCTGGGCGAGAACGGTCTCCCGCAGAACGCAGTGTGAAGTTATATGGCACAAGCAAAGCAAGCATGTGGTTGAGAACAACAGCTTCTTGTGGGGTTACTGCTAATGCCACAATAGTTGGACGTGGTGGAACTGGCGTTGCTGTTGGGGCAACATTTTGGTTACGAGCTTGTGCATTCGATGGTCCAGCAGTTGGGACTGGGGTAGGGGTTGCCAATGGACGGAACAGCACACCATCTAATGGGAAGTCACCAACACCAATAACTAATGCGTCTTGGATAGTTAGGTGAGTTACAACTCGCGCAACGCGGTTTCCACTGGGGGTAATAATGACGGGCCAATCCACATTGACTGTTGTGATAAATTGGTCTGGGTCGCCCACTGGGACTGGGATTCGGCGTGTATCAAAACGACCAGATACCTCACCGCCTACCGTGAAAGCTGTTAAACCCTCACCGGGATTCAATAGATTAATCTTGTTTGGAAGATATGATTGAAATTCTTCATCCACATCGGCAAAAATAAAGACCGAGATGACATCAACATAATCACCGGGTTGAAGGGCATAAGCCACACTGCTATAGCGGTCAATTGGCATCGCAACCAAACGTTTACCGGGTGGGATGATAGCGGCGGCATCAGACCCGACATCGGCGAGGTCTTGCAAACTCCGCACAACCAGCGATGTTAACAGAGGTTGCTCGACATAAATATCTGTCCGCGCAATGCCACCTGCAACATCTTCAATATTCTTGAAATGATTAAATGGCAATGCCTCGAGTGGCCACGGGCGCAGTTCAAGTGCAGTGGGTGGGATGACGGAACCGCGTGTGATATTTTGCACCGCCACCACAATCTGAGTTAGCTCTTGTGTTGGGAGCGGTGTAGCGATGGGGGTATTTGTGACAGAGGGTGTGTTGGTTGGTCTGCCCGTATTTTGTACGGTATTGGGCGTGTTTGGTGTAGCTGTAGGTCTATTAAGACTTGGCAAAATAAAGACCGCCGCCACCGCGCCACCAACAATTAAAAGTGCTAGTAAAATTAAAACTCGTGTACGACCGCTCATGGAAATTTTGTACCTTTCTTCAAATATGCTGAAGTATGCAAGGTTCACTTGAGCCATTAAAATCAATTTTATCTCAAGTTTAGCTTACCATCACAAAATGTCAAACAAATTAGGAAGAAAATCCCCCTATACACCGTAAGAAATACCACAATCCGCGTAACAATATCGTGATAATGTCGTTAATCTTGCGCTGGTAA
>CALDGT010001125.1 GCA_937942935.1 uncultured Chloroflexota bacterium
TCAAAGCCTATCAGACCGTATTTCAAAATTGGAGAAATGAACTTGATAAGAAGACTCGTTGGCACATTACCCGATTGGGCGCAAAAAACACATCCTCATATGCGCTATTTATTCTCTGGAGAAACAAAAACCAGTCTTTTGGGGCGCATCATCGGATTTTTATCATTATTGCTCATCCTTGCCATGTTCGGCATGATTGGTTATGCCAATGCCAGCACATTCTTCCAAAACAATCCCTTTGAACTGCCTGTGAGCATGTTTTTGTTTGAATTTTTATTTTGGGCGATGCTCATCTTGCAAGTGGGGTTAGCCATCACCGCCTTGTTGCCCATTGTGAGTTTCATCTCATCAGAAAAAGCAAAAAATACATGGGATTCAATTCGCACAACCCACGAAGGCACACAATTACTCATCCGAGCGCGGTGGTCTGCAACTGTCTTTTATCGGTTACGCCCTGTGCTGATTGTGTTATGGTTAGCGCGGATTATCTTGATTGGTGGGTTACTCTATGACCTAACCGCATTTGGCGGGGAATATTTGAGCAGTTTATCGGCAAATATCACCCCCAAATTGCCTCAATGGGTTGTGTTGATATTGGTCGTAATGGGCATCACTGCCAGTTTGCTCATGCCCCTCACCAGTGTAGGGATTAACACCGCTTTGGGGTTATGGATTTCAACATGGGTACAAAAACGGTTATATGTCGCCATGATACAAGTCTTTTTGGTTATGGTACAAACTCTGATGGCTGGTGGGTTTGTGATTCTATTTTTGAGCATTCGTGATGAGCAAATTATCAACCAGTTATTATCACCGACCAGTCCGCAATATATCCCCCCGCTTGGATTATGGCTATTATTGCTCGGATTTAGCGTTTTCACCGATTGGGGTATGGTATTTTTATACTTGGGATTATATGCAGGGACAATATGGGCAAAAATCCCCTACGGCATCTTTTTGGGCGCAGGGGCATTGGTTGTGGTGTTATTACAAGCCTTCATCACTGATAGGCTGGTCGCATGGACAATTCGGCGGGCAGAGCGTAGCGAATAGGCTTAGAGTGCTTTTTCGGAAATAACATACATGGCGGTGGCAGAATTGGTCGCCAATGGCACATTATGGGCATTGCATATCCGCATCAGACTTTGAATATCGGGGTCATGCGGGTGCTTGCCCAATGGGTCTACAAAAAAGAACACCGCCTCAACTTTGCCTTCTGCCACTTGCGCGGCGATTTGAGCATCGCCACCGATGGGACCCGACAGCATACGGGTAACAGTGAGTCCGCATTTATCGGTCAACAAAGACCCTGTGGTGCTGGTGGCTATTAGGTTATACCGTTCCAGCACATCCTTAAAGCGCAAAGCAAATGCGACCATATCTGCTTTTTTGCCATCATGTGCGATGAGTGCCAATGTCTTTTTGTCATCCATACCCAATATCTCCAACTGCACCTTTGAATTAATGAGCTAATAAGGATATAACATCTTTTAATGAGAGGCATAAAATTATGCCT
>CALDGT010001126.1 GCA_937942935.1 uncultured Chloroflexota bacterium
TGGACAATTCCGCTTATATGTTGGGCATTTAGCGGTGTTGGTCGTGGTATCATTCGTGATTTTCATCCCATTATTTCGTTTTTCGGTGGAATATCCCAATTTATTTTGGATGCGTACCGAAGGGCGATTGCTTGGTGATGACATCATTCAAACTACCGATGAAAATGGTAATATTGTTCAGCGAAATGCCACCATTGCCGAGCGTATTGATGCCTTCAATAAAAATGTACCAATTTTAACCGATAATATCCGCAATGCGCTTTTGATGTATAACTGGAAAAGTGATATAGCATGGATTAGCGCCTATCCCAACTACCCTGCTATGGATACCATCACAGGCACATTTTTGATATTAGGGTTGGCGGGCTGGATTGGGTTGGTCTTTATTCGTAAAGAGGGTATTCTGCTCATTGTGCCATTGATGGTGATTATTATGTTGTTGCCATCGGCATTATCCATCGCACAACCTTTAGAAAATCCATCTGCTACGCGCACAAGCGGGTCATTGCCCGCCGCTTATCTTATCGCCGCTTTGCCAATGGCGCTATTTTTTACTCAATCAGGGCGAGTATTTCGTCAATTTGGGATGCGCCTTGCAACAATGATTTTGTTTGTGCTGATTATCATCGCTGTGTCGCTGAATGGCAAAACATACTATGAGGGTTATTACACAAGCTATATCCCTCAATCGCTACCGCATAGCGAAGCTGGGCGTATTTTGCGCGGATTTGCGATGAGTGATGGCACATATGCCAATGCGTTTCTCATTTCGTATGCCCATTGGTTTGATGCACGAACAGTCGCATTAGAAAGCGGAAAATTTGATTGGTATTTGTATAACGGCATTGATGTGAGCGTCTTTGCTGTGCCAGATGTGGTGAGCGATGCGTATTATTGCCCGAACCGAGAATTACGGGTGGATGTAGATAAAGATTTGCTCTTTTTCTATAATTACTATGATGATGCGATGGAAGCTAACCTGCGCTTATGGTTCCCTAATGGGCGCACCACTTTGATAGATAGCTATCAACCGAATGATGATTTTAAGATATATCGTGTCCCTGCGTTGGGAGAGGCGGGATTTAGGGCATTTGCACATCAATTTGCCATCACTCCGTCTTGTGCTGTACCGTGAAAAATTGGAGACATACTTGTGACTGATTATGTAAATGCAGATGAAAATCGCATGACCACACCACCACGCCGTCCACTCATCCAAATTTCGATGAGTGATATGATTGTGGCGGTGCTATTATTTTTCACTATCCTCGCAGGGGGATATGCGCGGTTTATGGCGAATAATTGGGATGATTTTGTGCGCTTTCATCCAGATGAGCGTTACTTAACTATGATTATCGCCCCTTCATTGGGTAGACCTCTCTATGTGAATTGCCCAACGGATAATGCGGGTTATAACCCTTGTCACCCAGATGACCAAATTCGGTATGAGCGCCAACAGATGTGTTTGGAACGCTATCCCTTAACCAATGGAGCAGGGGATTATTTTGATACAGAA
>CALDGT010001127.1 GCA_937942935.1 uncultured Chloroflexota bacterium
AGTGACACCAGAATCATAAAATTACAAACCATAAGTATAAGCTAAGTAATTCCAACACCTCTACAAATTTTGTAGGGGTGTTTTATTTATGGCTGTGCTACAATAACCAAAGATAGATGCCTCATTAGATTGGAGACGCCATGCAAGGCGAATTGGTCGCCATTGACTTAGAAACAACGGGTTTGGATAGTACCAAAGATTTTATTATTGAGATTGGTGCTGTTCGGATGCGAGATGGAATTGTGACAGAAGAATTATCTATTTTGGTCAAACCGCCTGTTACTATTCCGCCATACGTAACTCATCTGACAGGGATTACTCAAGATGATGTCGAAAATGCGCCACTCATTGAAGATGTGTTACCAAAATTAGTCGAATTTGTGGGAAATCGCCCTATTATTGCTCATAGCAATGCCCTAGAAGTGGGATTTATGCAAACTCGTTATGGCTTGTTTCAAAACAATGTCATGATAGATACTTACGAAATTGGCGCGATTTTATTCCCGCGAGCGGTTCGCTATAATCTAAAAAGTCTCTCACAAGATATGGGAATTGCTTTGGATAATGCTCATCGTGCCTTAGATGATGCGCGTGCAACAGCCCTATTGTATTGGGTTTTCTGGAATAAGCTACTTAATTTACCAAATGCAATTATCGCTGAAATTTGCGACCTCTCACGAGATTTAGAATGGGAATCTGCGCCTGTTTTTAATGCGGTTTTTGATGAAAAAAGATTAACTGGCATTCAATACACTCCCCATGAATTATTCACAGCATTACCCAATGTAACAACAGATAATGGCGCATCTGATATTCCCCGTGGCGCAGTATCTGTTTTGATAGAAGAATATATCGGTAAAAATGGTACATTTTCGACTACTGTTCCTGATTTTGAATACCGCCCTCAACAAGTAGAGATTGCGACCACTATTGCCCGCTCATTTGAGATGAACGACCATCTTATGGTAGAAGCAGGGACAGGGGTTGGAAAATCTATTGGGTATTTAATGCCCGCCATTTTATGGGCAAAATCACAGAACAAGCGTGTTGTGATTTCGACTAATACCATCAATCTTCAAGACCAACTCATCGGCAAAGATATTCCCCTCTTAGAGCAAGGGTTAAATACCCCATTCACCGCAACCGTGTTAAAAGGCAAAAATAATTATTTATGCCCACGCCGTGTCGAAACAGTTCGGCGTTTTCGCCCACAAAATGCGACTGAATTGCGCCTCTTTGCTAAGATTTTGATATGGACACTCGAAAGCCAATCGGGAGACAAATCCGAAATTACTTTACGTGGTAGTATCGAACATGAAGTGTGGAATCGGTTTACCGCCCAAGACGAAAATTGCGGATATGACCGTTGCGAAGCCGAAATGAAAGGTATTTGCCCCTTTTATCGGGCGCGTAAAACCGCCGAAAAAGCACAATTAGTAATTGTGAACCATGTATTGTTGCTTTCAGATGCTTTAACACCAAATAGCCGTGTCTTGCCAGAATATGATTATTTAGTGATTGATGAGGCACATCAGCTCGAAGAGGCTGTCACCAATAGTCTAACAGTTCGAATTGATGCCAATACCATCATCCGATATTTATCGGATTTAGGTACAACCCAAAAAGGTTTATTCCGCGAAATTGTGAAAACACTCGAAGAAAATTTGCCATCTAATGACTTGCAATCAGTTGTGGCATATATCGAAAGTGTCAGCGAGGCGTTGGTTGTCATGAGAAGCCACGTTAGCCAAGTATTCAAATCACTGGGTGCAATTGCCGATGAAAATCAGGATGAGCGCTATTCAGAAAATTATATCAATTTGCGGATTGAACCCACCCAACGCAAAAGCCGTTCTTTTAACATAGCGCATAATCGTTGGGAAACCCTTACCGAGTTTTTTGATGTGGTTAGTAATGCACTGAATCGGCTCAAAAAGGCTGTGGTGAAATTTAACCAACAAAAGCAATATAATCATCTCGAAAAACATTTAGAAAGCACCGCCCAATATCTTCAAAACACACACCAGCAATTGCGCCAATTCTTTACACAAGGCGATGAAAATCTGATTTATTGGCTTAGTGGCGAATCTGTATCGGAATATTTGACCCTCAATATCGCACCATTACATGTTGGTCGGTTGATTGAACAACACATTTGGGGGCAGAAAAAGTCGGTCATATTGACCAGCGCTACACTGAATGCACATGATGATTTTCATTACATCAAAGAACGTTTACATGCCCATCAGGTTAAAACATTGGATGTTGGGTCGCCATTTGATTATCGTCAAAGTACATTGGTTTATGTACCGAATGATATTCCAGAAATCAGTGATAAA
>CALDGT010001128.1 GCA_937942935.1 uncultured Chloroflexota bacterium
CAGTCTGGTCATGGAGAGCACGCCGTGAGCAAAGATTTGACCGATGCCATCCGCCTGAATCGGACATTTGCGATGGCATATTTTAGTCGGGGGCGCTGTATCACGATTTTGCATCCAATCTGCACGCCATCGCCGATTTGACCGAAGCCATCCGCTTAAATCCACAAGACGGCAAATCCTATTATGTGCGCGGGAGTGCGTATCGTGCCACGCTCAAATATGACCGAGCCATCGAAGATTTTCGGGCGGTGTTGGCATTTGCGCCCACCTTGCGCGATATGGCACATAACAATTTGGCGCTGGTCTATGAAAAATTGGGGGATGATGCCCAAGCCCTTGCCGAATATGACCAAGCTATCGCGCTCAATCCGGATGCGGAATGGTTACGAAAAAATCGTGCGGCGTTGCTCCGCAAAATCGAAAAACGCAAGCACAATAACCCCTAACCCATAGGGGAATTATCTCCGTCCGTGTGTGATATGCTGATGAGGTCTTAAATAACCTCATCAGGAGCGATTATCACACATGGGCATCATCACCGCGCTGTATGCGTTAGACGCAACCTATATGACAGGCAATCCACTCACCGATGTGTTGGATGTCATCAACGGCTATGCCGAAGATACCATCCTCACCAAACCCCTTGTTTATGAAAAATTATCACTCGACAAAGCCTATTATGATTTTACGCCGTTTTATCGGGGGATTGCCTCTTATATCCCTGCCGATGTGTATCGGGGGGGCAAGCAAACCAACATCAATTATAAAGGGATGGATGCGGGCTGGTGGCTCAAAGCCGAGCGCATGTGGATATTGCAAGTGGCACAAGCCTTTTGGGATGGCGAAGACCGCGAATCGCCCCGCCCTGTCACATTGACCACATCTGATTTGCCCGAATTTTTTGGGTATGTTGAGCGTGCCATCGAAAAACGACTCGCCAACGAAGCCGTTTGGAAAATGGAGAGTGGCGAGCCATTCACCCGCGATAGAGTGGACTATGTGTATGGGCATTATAAAAATGCCATGACCTTTTTGCTCAATGCACACGCCACAGGGCGCACCTCTATCATCCAAATATCGGCATAATCATCTGTGGGGGGCGCAAATCCCCCGTTTTCCCAACGGTTGTCATGCGCTCATATAAACGGTGTTATAATGTGTTATATATCAATTCATCAAAAGGATAGATAATTCATGCGATACCTAAAAAGAATTTCTCTTTTCCTTATAATAGGATTATTCAGCGTTGTGATGCTCACCCCTGCCCACGCGGGAAATAGTATCCTTGTCACCTCCACTGCCGATAGCGGTGAAGGGTCTTTACGTGAGGCGATTTTGACCGCGAATGCTAACGGAGGCGGGACAATTCGCTTTATGATAGATGCCCCCCGTCCGTATGT
>CALDGT010001129.1 GCA_937942935.1 uncultured Chloroflexota bacterium
CATATTATTAAAGGCATCCCCAACTTTCACCATTTCGGTTGTCCCGCGCAATGCCACCCGTTGTTTAAGGTTGCGCTGTGCGATGTTATAAGCGGCATCTGCCAAATCACGCAAGGGGGCGGCGATATTCCGCGCAAAAATCCCACCAAAAATCAATCCGATGAGCGCCCCAAGCAAAGACATCCACAAAATACGTTCTTGTAACCACGCCAAAAATTGTGATTGCGGGCTAAAATCGCGCAGAAATTCTTCGCTCGCCAAACCAAGCCCGCGCAAATAACCTTGCAAACTGCCCCCCACCGTCACGGGCATGGTCTCATCGAATTGGACATACGGATAATCTATTGTGTCGGTGGGATGCGTATCGAAAATCAATTGTCCGCTATCATCGAATAACGAAAAACTGAGGTTAAAATATTGCGGGTTGCCATAGGCGCTCTGAACACCTTGCATGAAGGCGGCGGCATTTTCCCACTGATTGGTCTGATAATAGGCGGCGAGTTGCTCTACGGGACCATCAGAATTACGGAGGACATTCACATAATTAAATTGCGTGGGTGTCGAGACCAAAATGCCGATGAATGAGGTGAGCATCACACCGATGAGGACGACCAGCGCAAATGCAAGGCTTAGGCGTACCCACAGGCGATTGATATTATCGCGGAACTGTTTCATGGTGTTGCTCCTTCATCCAAAACAGGCTTTGATTTTGCTTCATTATAAAATGGTGTATATTAAAAAGAGTAGCTTTGGTTGGGTTTAATAAAGGGATAAATGATGTCATTTGATAAAGAATTTGGTGAATTAAGAAAATTGCTAGAAGACGAAGGTGATATTGTTGACAACTCATATTTTGAAGTTAATCATGATTACAACGATTTTAAAGGATATCTCTTCGTTGTCGCACAAACTCATGCAGGGGAATGTTGGGCAATAGTAAAAAGCAATGAATCTTATGAAAAGCTAAATAGCAAAAAGGAGCTGGAAGGGATTGATTCATCGGGTAAAAAAGTAGTGGTTAAATTAAGTGGCTTAATACATGTTATGAGTATTTCCAGAATATTCTATTATTATGTAGAAGAGTATTCTGTTGAAACTCAAGGGGAATATAATAACGATGGTAGCAACCGTTATTCTTTATCAAATTTAGCAGTTAAAGATCGAGGTAAGGTCAACTTCGTTATTGATGGGCAAGAAATCGCATATATTGAGTTTAAAAATAAATTTAATGCCAAAAATCGCCTCAATCTTTCGCAACTTGTAATTCATAATAAAAATATTCCTTCTGGTTGGACTATTGACAATATCGCAGGATGGATTTGTGATTTACTCTCACTAGCACTTGGGAGAATGATAGTAATTTATCATAAATCAAGTGGGCAAAAAGAGACCTGGCAGAGTCTGATGATTGCTAGTAATCGATTTAATACATTCACAGAAGAAGGGAAATATTTTAATGGAGGTTTTGGGGGTGGTCTCAG
>CALDGT010001130.1 GCA_937942935.1 uncultured Chloroflexota bacterium
GTTCGGTACGGAGTTGAGGAGGCATCTCTTTGAGCTGATTCACCATAGATTCGGTGATGGCTTCTGGTGTTTGTTGGCTGGCATCGGTTTGGATGTCGCGGATGTTGCTCACCAAAATTTGGTCATTGGTCAATTGCGTCTCGGTGGCGATTGAATACCAGCTATCGAGTTCATTCATCAAAATGGCTTCGACTTGCTCAATAAAATCGCGCTCAAATTTATCGTAATTGGTCTTAAAATCGGGGTCGTTTTTGTGCGTATACCAATCGGCTTCAGTGTCTTCGAGTTGACGGGCAGTTTTATCGTAAATGCCATAAGTTTTGCCGAACATGCGGGCATTTCCCCACGCATTGACCGAAATACTGATGGCATTGGCAACCGCCACCAAGCCCACCCATTGAACATTTTGTGACCCCAACACCAAGCCCAAAATTGAGCCGATGGCGGTGATACCCAATGACCATTGGCTAAAGACTTTGGCGCTGGCGTAATCTTTTTGCACACGGTCACGATACCAATCGCGTTGGTTATGCACCCGTGTGGTGATGTATTGGTCTAACGACAGGGGCAACAAAAAGCCATCATCCCCGCCCGAATATTTGAGCGCGGGCGCGATTTCTGCCATCGCCGATTCATATGTTACTTTGTCGCCGAGCGATTTTTCGAGGTTAGTCGCTTGGGCTTGTGCCAATTTGCGGTCTTTTGCTTGCTTTTGGGGTGGGACGGTGTTGGTGATAATCCGCGCCGCATCTTTCACCGCTTTTTGAAGCAAATTATCGCGCTTATAATCTTCTGTGTTATACACCCCCGCGCGGGTGCGATATTGATAAATATTCGAGCGCACCCTTTCGGCGGCATACCGATATTGAATCCATGTCGTTGGCGCGGCATATCGGGAGGTGTATTGCATCACCGCCAGCGCCACAATCGGCAACGCCAGCGCCAACATGCCGATAAAATTAAGCGATTCTGTTGGCAAAAAGTCGAGTAACAAGACCAGAATCGAGGCTAAGGTGCCAAAAAAGGTGAGTAGAATGACAATTTTACGCAATTTGATAAAATTGTCTTTCTCGTTGAAAGAAATACGGTCATAATACATCAACCGTCGCCATGCCGAGAGGAGTACAAGGTCTATTTCGGGTTGTTGGGGTGTATTGCTCATGTGGATTTTCTCCTTGAGTGGTTGCTATTGATATAAATTATATCATACCCAACAAATAACATGGCAACATCACCAGAAAGCACCGTTAACGCAATTTTGATGCCTTACCGCCAAGGGTAATCGCATCAAAATAAGAAAAGAGGGATAATGAGGCAAACAAGGAGAGC
>CALDGT010001131.1 GCA_937942935.1 uncultured Chloroflexota bacterium
GAGGCTTGTTGTGGTACAGATAATAATAGCCCAAACAAAATAAGCAACATGAAATGCAAGAAGGTTTTCATAACGAAATCCATAAAATATTTTAGAGGCTAATGAAGCACCCTCTAAAAACGGTCTTATAATCGCCATTATATCATCAAGTAAGTCAAGACATATATTAATTTAATTAAGATGATTTAATGAATGCTAGAGAGGTGACATTCATCACCCCTCTAGCCGATTCATGCGTGGTGCAATTTCTGAATGACTCTCACAGCATTACTCACACCATCTTCGGCACGCAATCGCTCACCAAAATGATGTGCATGTTGCGCTAATTCGGGGGTATTCACAAGGCGGTCTATCATCCGCGCCAATTTATCTGCGGTCAATTTATGCCGATAAACAAATGGCACACCCACTTTTAATTCTGCCACGCGCCGACCCCAATACGGTTGGTCTGCCATGTGCGATACCACACCCGATGGCACACCAGCCCGCAACCCTGCCGCCGTTGTCCCTGCCCCGCCGTGATGAATCACCGCCGACATTTTGGGAAATAACCATTCATGCGGTGCGCCATCTAATAAAAAGATGTTACTGGGCAATTCATCCGCTTTCAATCCAGCCCACCCACTATAGATGATGGCGCGGACACCCACTTTTTGCACCGCATCCAAAATTAATGTCGCGGTGGTGCTAGGGTCTTTGGTAGACATGCTCCCAAAGCCGATATAAATCGTTTTTTCTGTCGCGTTCAAAAAATCTGCCAATGGTGCGGGTGGGGTATAATTCAGTGGTGCGGGGTCAATCCAATAACCCGTCACAAACGTTTTATCATGCCAACGGGGGTCACGGGGCATGACCTGTTCGCTCACACCATACAAAACGGGGATTGTTTGCCATTCGCGCAAATACTCTTTGTATCCCCACGGCGCGAGTCCGAGTTTTTGCCTAAAAATATGGGTGGATTGTTTGGCGACCCATTGGGTGAAATACAACCCGATATAACCCGATAGCCGATTCATCGGTGATGTGAATGGGGTCATCGGTTTCATGGTGCTGGCGGGGTGATTGCTCGGTGTGAGGGGTGATAATAACACCAACCAATGCGGTTTTTTCGTTTTTTCGGCGATTGCCGCCACAAATCCAAAGGTGGGCAGGTTGCTGATGAGGATGTCGGCATCTTCGCAAATACGGAGCAAATCCTCGCTGATGGCTTGGCTATATTTATCGAGCATGATTTTCATGTTGCGCCCCTCTTGCATGGGGGTTTTGCTGTTATTAATCCACTCAATCCCCTCTGGGCTATTCATCATGGCTTGCATGTTGATATTCATCGGCGCAAACGGAATC
>CALDGT010001132.1 GCA_937942935.1 uncultured Chloroflexota bacterium
TTGGGGTACGTTTTAGTAACACAAAAAATAAAATTCATGAAACTGATAATGAAGATGACATGGAGAAATTTTTTTTAGAAACCAAAAGAAGTCAAAGTGATGAGGAAATCGATGAGGATATTAATGAGGATACCCAAAAGACTTCTATGGAAAAAAGATTTGAAAATGTTATTGAAGTGGTAAATCTCTTGAAAAAGAATGGGATAGGCAAGAAATTCAATTTCGACTTAGGTGAGATTGAGAACCCAGACATCATCATTAAAGATATGTATAGTAAAAATTTGAATCAATTTATTGATAATGAGAAGCGCCCAGAAAACATTGAAATCTTAGAAGATCTTTTTCGTGATTTTGATTTTAATTTAGTGCTGTTTAGCTCACTCCCCCTTATCATTATGATTTGCAAAACAAAAATTGCAAAACAAAAATTTGAGGAATTTTTACTAAATAATGATGAAATAACAACACCTATATCACAGTTTATCGTTTTTTATTTATGTCAAGTAGGGTTAGTAGATAAAAAAGATTTTCTCGAACTTCTTATGCGTAACACATTTTTTGCAGAAATAGTAAAACTACTAAACAATCAGTATGAAATAGACCTCGATGATTCAGGTTACTATAATATACCTCGATATTTGGTCAATAAACTTGGTACTTACCCAAGTACAATCGAGCAAATTCAACATAGGTCTATTAGTGAGAAAATTGGAAGTTATTCTGTTGCCCTTAGTCATCTGCTAAATGAAATTCACTCATTATGTTATGAAACAGATAATAAAAAAGAAAAGGGCGAATATAGAGAACCCGGTGTGGTGAATTATTTACAAAAAATCGGAGTTCCTATTTTGCAGGTTGCAAAAATATCAAATTTATTCGAGAGAAGGAATATCAACCTAGTATCACATCCAACTATACACGAAAGCATAGCATCTTCAGTCACAAAAGATGAATATGAACACTATAAAAAATATGTTGGATTGTGCATAAAAAAGATTCTAGAAAGTCTACCAGAGAAAATTACTCCCCCACTCTCTCAACATCCTGAGTAGCATCCACATGCCCTTCTGCGACTTCTAAAATCCCGCTAACGGTGAGGGTTTCTGCCCAAATGCCATATAAACCGGGCGCGGTATAACTGAGCAAGGTGATAAGGTGCAACGTTAGCCCCAGCGCCAAACTCGCTTCACTAGAATAACCCTGACTGGTCAATGCGAGGATGGCGCTCCCCTCAATTGCCCCCACACTAGCGATAGTCGTGGGGATGATAATCGCCAATGCCGCCGCCACAACAAACAAGGTGGCTTCTGCCCATGTCGCATTGGGAAATAATGCCGTGATGAGGAAATAATACGCCACAACCAACAATGCCCATGCGAAAAAGTTCCAAATCATCACCATCACAAAAAATTTGGGGCGGCGAATCATGGCAAATCCGAGCAAAACATTATCCAAAATGCGAATCAAATTGAATTTTTTCAAAATGCTGATGCGTTCTGAAAGCCAAATCACGATGTTGCGCGTCATATTCTGGAACACCGTCACCATCAATACTAGACCGATGCTGGCAACGATTGACCCGATGGTAATCAATCCCATCACCGATTGAATATCTGACGGGACAGTTTGTAACCCTGTGAGGGTGAGCGCAATCAATACCACCAACGCCAAAAAGTCGAGCAATCGCTCCACCACCACAAGGCTCAAGCCAGTTGAGCGTGGAATGCGCGGGTTGCCATGCGCCGCCCCTTCTACACGCACCAAATCGCCTGCGCGGAATGGCAACAGGTTGTTCACAAAAAACGCGACACTGGTCAAATTTAGGCTACGTTTAAGGGGTAACTGTCCACAATGGATATAATGCCAGCGCAAACCCCGCGCACCTAATCCGAGTGTAATCAGAAAAAATGCGATGAGGACATTGCCAAATTGCAGGCTTTGAATCGCTTTGAGGGCATCTTCCCAGTGAATATCACGAAACACCAAAACGAGTAAA
>CALDGT010001133.1 GCA_937942935.1 uncultured Chloroflexota bacterium
CCCCATCTGAACAGGCGAAAAAATTGCGCGAGGCGCTCGGACGGGCGCAGGTGGCGGTTGGGGATTGATTGATGTGAATCGCGGGGTTGTAGGGTGTATTAGGGACGATATACGCACTTCGCGCTAATCGTCCCGTACAGTCAGGAAAATTTTAGCGTTTGTACGGG
This sequence comes from uncultured Chloroflexota bacterium, assembly GCA_937942935.1. Taxonomy (GTDB): domain Bacteria; phylum Chloroflexota; class Anaerolineae; order Aggregatilineales; family Phototrophicaceae. The sequence goes on from CALDGT010001133.1 coordinate 168, forward strand.
CGGATTAGAGGCATTTGCCCCGTATATCCGCCCTATGATACTAATCTTGCTTAGAATATTCTTTGCCTGCCCGCATTTCTTTTTCGTAGCTTTCGTATGATTCGGCGACACGCATCCCCGCGTTCATATACAACCGATTTGCACCTGTTAGGCTACTACCATCTACAAACAGGCTCACTTTGCGTTTGCCACGTTTCCATAATTCATGGAAGGCTTTACGCAAAACAGCATTTCCTGCACCGCGCTTGCGATAGGTTGGCAAAACGCCTAATTGCGCGACATATCCTTCATCTGGATTATCATCATTTTCGAGCCAATTGAAACTATATCCTGCGATAGTTTCGCCATCCATCAAAATCCACCACAAAGACGGGTCGAAAAATTTTTCATCGAGCATATAATCGCTCCAACGTTTATACATCACCTCAAAATCTTCGGCGACGAATCCGCGATGGTCATGGAACGCATCCCGATGAGCGGCATAGGCTTTGCGGGTATCTTGCAATTCAATCATAGTTACCCAACGCAAGCCTTCTGGAGCAGGTGGGTCGAGTGGCATTTCTTCTGTGAGTTCGACCAACATTTTTTGCCATGCTTGACCAGTTGGTAAATATCCATTGGCGACAAATAAGTCATGAGCATATTGGTTTTTGCTGTTGCGACCTGCGGTAAACACCACACGCGCATCTTCTGGTACACGGTCAAATACACGATGAGCCAATTTTTCTGCCCATTGGAATAAATATGTGCCAATACCACGCCCCAAATAATCGGGGTGGACATGCCCCCACATGCGCGGACGCACGGGGATAGTAGAGGTATCTAATACCTCTTGATAGGCAACCATCTTTTCACCATCTAATGTGAAAAGGGCGCGGGTAGATTTTTCGAGGCTAAATTCGGGGTCATCCCATTCAAAGCGCACCCCTTCTTCGGTATCTGTGCCACTGATACCAAAGGATTGGTTACAGGCGTTGAATAATTCTGCTCCTTTGCCCGCATCATCTAAGGTGACGGGGCGGATGATAAATTCTTGTTCAAATTGCTTGGTCTGTGTTTCTGTGTCAAAAATAACGGTGGTCATGATTTTCTTCTCCAAAATAAACTTTGAATAACATTGTATCTAGGGCTTGCCATTGTAGGGGCTTGCCATGGCAAGCCCCTACCTATTAAACCTAAC
>CALDGT010001134.1 GCA_937942935.1 uncultured Chloroflexota bacterium
GTGAGGTACACAGTTCGACAAAATGCGCCCCTTTGAGTGCCGATTCACTGAATAGCACACCATTATTCCCAACAATCCCAACTGGATAGCCGTCTATCCGCGCAAAACCGGTGACTAATGTTGTGCCATAATTGGCTTTGAATTCGCGGAATTTGCTCCCATCTACCAAACGGGCAATCACCTCACGCACATCATAACTTTCACGGAATGAGGTGGGCAAAATGCCATATAAATCTTCGGCGGGATACAACGGCTCTTCTGGCGCAATCACATCTAATGTCAGTCGTTTTTTGCGGTTGAGTGTGGCGATAATACCACGCACAATTTCAATAGCGTGCATATCATCTTCAGCATAATGGTCTGCCACGCCTGATTGATGCGTATGCACATACGCCCCGCCCAATTCTTCTGCGGTGACATCTTCGCCTGTGGCGGCTTTGACTAATGGTGGACCACCCAAGAAAATTGTGCCTGTGCCTTTGACGATGACCGTCTCGTCAGACATAGCAGGCACATACGCCCCGCCCGCCGTACAACTACCCATCACGCAGGCAATTTGTGGAATTTTTTTGGCGCTCATCCGCGCTTGGTTATAAAAAATTCGCCCAAAATCATCTGAATCTGGAAAAACTTCATCTTGCATGGGCAAAAATGCGCCACCGCTATCTACCAAATAAATACACGGCAAATTATTTTCGAGCGCGACTTGTTGCGCCCGCAAATGCTTTTTAACAGTCATGGGGTAATAACTCCCCCCTTTAACTGTCGCATCATTGGCGACAATCAGGCACTCCACCCCACTCACCCGACCAATCCCCGTCACAATACCCGCACAAGGGGCTTCGCCATCATACATCTCCCATGCGGCGAGGGGAGCAATTTCTAAAAATGCTGTATTCGGGTCTAGTAGGGCATTAATACGGTCACGAACAAACATCTTGCCTTGTTCACGATGCCGTTGCTGGTATTTTTCGCCACCACCTTCATAAACCCATGCCAAACGCCGATGCAATTCGCTGGCAAGTCCGCGGTGGTGGGCTATATTGCGTAAAAATTGTTCCGAGTCACGCTCAATATGCGTCTCTAAAATATCCATAATCGCTCCAAAATTTTTTTAATTTTTATTTCCACGCTAAAAGCATAACCTGTTTGGGTCAAAAACGGTATATCAAGGAATTGATTAATCAGAAACTTTTATCTTTGAAATCGTTATTTTGACAGTACAATGAAGATATGTTTTGTATATATAAATTTAGGACAAACATTATGAGAATACTAAGGCAGTATCATCTTTGGGGTGTGGTGGCATTTTTGTTTATATGCCTATCCATTATTTCGACCCCTGTTCGCGCACAAACCTCAAACATCCCATCAACATTCCGTGTCATTATTGGGCTAAACACTCCGTTTAGACCAGAAGGAGAATTAGCTAACCTCAGTGCTATCACATGGCAACGATTTAATATTGCAAATCGGCAAAAAGCATTACTCGATGCGTTGCGCGGGATGAACATCCCACTCAATGACATCAAACAATTTCAGACGATTCCCTATATGGCATTAGAAGTAGATGCGGCTGGTTTACTCGCATTACAGGTAGACCCAAATGTCATCGAGATTAAAGAAGACCGTCTTTCTCGTGTCATCACATCCAGCGCAAATACCGTTGTTGGTGCGCCAAGTGCATGGACTATCGGGATGGATGGCACAGGATATGCCGTAGCTGTTTTGGATACAGGGGTAGATTTCACGCATCCCAGTTTATCTACCAAACGATTAGCAGAAGCCTGTT
>CALDGT010001135.1 GCA_937942935.1 uncultured Chloroflexota bacterium
TCTTGGGTGATGGTAGCGCACAAACTACCCCTGTCACCTTTAACACATTGTTAATTACTAATAGTGCTGGCAGTGGGTTAATCGGTAACGAACAACAAGGCACAATTACCGTCACCAGTAGTGTTGGCAGTAACATCACTGTTACCAATGGTACTGCCATTGATATTCGCCGTGCGGTTGGCACAACCAGCCTCAGTATGAATCTCAATTTAGTCTCGGCAAGTGGCGGCAACAACGGTGTGGTATTACAAGGTGTTGGCGGTACGGTAACAGCAGTGGGTGGCACAATAGATTCATCTGCTGGTGTTAATAATCATGTGGTGGATGTTCGCAATGCCACTGTCAACTTCACTTACCCCGGTAACATCAACAAAACGACCAATGGCTATGCCGTTTTTGTAGATAACCTCACCACACCGAGCGGTAGCCTGTCCCTCAGTGGCACAACCACAGGCTCGAATGGGTCTCTAGGTGTCATCATCCAAAATAGTGAAGGCGATGTGTCGTTTGGCACACTCAGTCTGGGGACATCTGGCGCTCGGTTTACCACCACACCCATTACCATCACCAATAATAGTGGGACGGTAAATTTGGGGATAGTTAACGCCTTCTCTAATACAGCGACCACCCTAAACGCCACTGGTAATGACGGCACAATCAACAGCACATCAGGCAACATCAATGCCACCAACGCGATTGCGGTTAATATTGATGGTCCCGCAGGCTTAACCTCACTCGGTATGACCCTCACCAGTGTCAATGCAAGTAACGCCGCAAACGGTATGCTCATTCAAGATACCAACGGTAGCTTCACCGTCACAGGGACAGGTGTATCTCCATCGGGTGGTACGATTTCAAATACAACGGGACATGCTGTGAGTTTGAATAATGTCACCAATATTTCGTTCACCAATTTGCGTATTCAAAATAGCGCACTCAGTGGTGTTTATGGGACAGAAGTGACCAACTTTACATTCAACTCTGGCGAAGTAGACACCGTTGGAACAGCGGCTTCATCACCAGAATTGTCGTGTTGGGCATTTAACCTCACCCAAATTGTTGCGTCGGAATTTTTACCCATCAACAACCTCGATGGCACATTAACATTGACCAACAACACTTGCACTAATCCATATGGTGGTGGCTTGGATGTGACGAATTATAACGGTACAATCACCAATGCAACCGTCACTGGCAATACACTAACCAGTACCAATAATACGGCGACATCCACATTCGGAGGTATCACATTCCTTATGAACAATAGCCCAACATCTGTATCGAGTTTGAATGGCGCAACCATTACCAATAACATCATCAATAACTTCCCAAGTGGTGGTGGTATTGTGGTGGGTGGCAATGTGTCTGAGGGCGCAAATACCCAAATTTTAGGCTCGCTGGCAACACCCATCACCATCTCAAATAACACTGTTTCGGGATTTAGCAATGTCAATCGTATTGGGACACAAGGTATCCTACTCTTCATTAGCGGGCGTGGCTCGATGTATTCGGTTATTAATGATAACGATGTCACTAATGTGAATGGGAATGGTATTTCGGCGAGTGCCTTTGGCGATGTAACCGCAAGAGTTTTTGTCACGAATAACACGATTGTGGCAAATAACGCGGTTGGGTCACAAGGCATCGGTGGCGGACCAGGCGTTGATGGTAATTTTGGCATCTCTGGTAATTTGTATATTACCGTTACTGGCAATAATATCAGCCAAACGGATGGCAATGGTATTTTGTTGGTCTCTCGTGAAGGTAGTTCCATCTTAAATGCAGATGTTCAAAATAACACCGTTGCCGCTCCATTGACAGGTGTGCGTCCGGGTATTCGGATTGACTCTGGCAATGCAACCAGTGTTGACGTGTATGTCTGCCTCAATCTGGCAGGTAATATCAGCGCAGGGAGTGGTGGTAGTCAAGGTCTTGGTTTACGCAAACAAGGCACCACCTCAACCACAAACGATTTCGCAGTAGTGGGGATGGTGGCAACAGCTACACCGGGTGTTGAGGCGTATGTGGATGGGCTTAATCCAGGTGGTAATGGGACATTGCTCATTTCTGCGACCAGTGGCTTCACCAATTGCACTTTGCCATAACATGATTCGACTTTTGCTATCAGGACGGTATGATGCCGTCCTGTTTATCTCATATCATACGAACATATAGGGATAACCAACATGAAAAAACATATTATCGCAACACTGACAATCATCTTCACCCTATTTTTGACCACCATCCCCGCACTCGCCCAATCGGGCGATGTGGATGTGGATATTCCCGATATTCCCGCAGGGCAACAAGTGACCATCACCTACCGCGTGCGCGTGAATCAAAACTTGCCCATCGGAACACAATATATCCTTGACCAAGGGCGGATTACAGTCGGCAACGAGACCTTGCTCACCGATGACCCACGCATCACAGGCACAACCGATAT
>CALDGT010001136.1 GCA_937942935.1 uncultured Chloroflexota bacterium
GAAGAAGCGGGCGATAAGATGAATCATATCGAACTCACCAGCATGATTTTTCTGCTTTTGGTGGCGGGGCATGAGACAACCGTGAATCTGATTGGAAATGGCACACTGGCTTTTTTACGCAATCCCGACCAATTAGCAAAACTCCGCAAAAATCCCGCCCTCATTAAAAATGCCGTAGAGGAAATTTTGCGCTACGATGGTCCCGTAGAAACAACCACCACCCGTTGGGCATTTGAAGATGTGACCATCGGTGATGTGACCATTCCCAAAGGTGAAGCGGTGCTGGCATCGCTACTCGGTGCAAATCGTGACCCCGCTGTGTTTGATAATCCAGATGTATTTGATATTGAACGCCCCAACGCGAGTAAACATATCGCATTCGGCGCGGGAATCCATTATTGCTTGGGCGCTCCCCTCGCCCGTTTGGAAGGCACAATCGCGCTGGATATGCTCCTCAATCGGTTCACCGATTTGGAACTGGCGGTGCATCCAAATGAATTGGAATGGAATCCGACTATTTTGCTACACGGGATGAAAGCATTGCCTGTAAAATGGTGATATATTGCTATGTGTAGGGCATTGATTATGTCCCTACAAAAATAATCATTCAGGTGAGTTTATGACCATTTCATCTCTGCTCCTCATGCCACACCCGTTTGCATGGATAGATATTCCTGCGGGAACAGCCACAATTGATTACATCGCGGGGTATATACAGGGTAAAACCGTTTTTGATGTGCCTGCCTTTCAAATCGGCAAATATCCCGTCACTAACGCGCAATATCGGTTATTTGTGGAGGCGGGTGGCTATGCTGATGACCAGTGGTGGACACAAACGGGTTTATCAGAACGGCAAAAGGGAGGCTGGAAACAGCCCCTCTTTTGGGATAAACCCGATTGGACGGGTAATAATCAGCCTGTGACCGGTGTTTCATGGTACGAAGCGGTGGCATTTTGCCGATGGATAAGCGCGGTCACAGGCGAAAATATCAAATTACCCTCACAGCCTGCATGGGTACGCGCCGCACAAGGCGATGATGGGCGGGTTTATCCGTGGGGAAATGAGTGGGATAAAACACGGTGCAATAATAATGACCTCAAAATCAAGAAAACGACCCCTGTCACCCAATTTGAAGGCTTGGGCGATAGCCCGTTTGGTGTCGTGGATATGGCGGGGAATGTCTCTGAATGGTGTTCTACCAATTGGATGACGGGGAGTGATGACCCAGAAGGGGCAGAGGTGCGCGTTTTTGCGGGTGCATCGTGGCTCAATAGCGACATATATCGGTGCAAAATATCGGGGTCATGTGGCATTTGGCAACAACCGCATTATCGCTATAATCTGACAGGGTTTCGGTTGGCACGATTCTTGGGCTAAATCTACCCAAATGCGCCCAAAACGGGTACACTATAGGCATGTCGAATATGCAAATTAATGGAGATTTATTTTATGGCTACTGATGCCCGTAAATGGTTTTATTCCACCCCAGAACCACGCCCCTATTACATCGAAGAACGGATTAATCACACCCTTTGGAAAAATCGTCTGCAAAGCATCTATATGAATTGCACCCAAGCCGTTGCCCCCATCAAAATGGAAGGCAATTGGAACGGGATGCCGATTCAATTTGAATGGGAAGCAGGCAAATATTTCATCCTCCGCAGTGGTGAAAAACGCAAAGAATTGATTGGTGTGTTGCGCCAAATGTTATTCAACCTCGCGCCTGTTTTGGAATATGAAGACCCCAACGGCATGTATGTGGTCGAATGGCATACCGATGGTGGCGAAGCACGCTGGTTACAAATTCAAGGCGACCCACATTATCAAGGCTTGCGCCGTATCGGTAAAAAATAATGTCCGCCTCAGATTATCACCAAAAAATTCTCCCATTGCGGAAGCAAGCCGAACTCCGTAATGAGTGGCTCAAATATCGGCTAGACCACGTTTTGCCAGAACTGATGAAACGTGAAGGCTTTGATATGTGGTTGGTCATTGCGCGGGAATATAACGAAGACCCCGTGATTATGACCTTGCTCCCAGAACCGCAAATGTCGGCGCGTCGGCGCACGATTTTGGTGTTTTATCGCCGTCCAGACGACACAGTAGAACGCCTCACCGTCAGCCGATATGATATGCCCGGTTTTTATGAATCCGCATGGAATCCCGATACCGAACCAGACCAATATGATGCGTTGGCGCGGGTGATTACTGAGCGTAATCCGCAACATATTGGCATTAATATCTCCGATAATTTTGCCTTTGCCGATGGTCTAACTCACAGCCAACATACTTATTTATTCGCACTCGATAAAGACGGCGATTTGCGCCACCGCATGAAAAGTGCCGTCCGCTTGTGCGTAGGCTGGTTAGAAACACGTACCCCTGCCGAATTATTGGTGTATCCGAGCATTATCGAAATCGGTCATGCCATCATTGAAGAAGCCTTTTCGACCAAAGTCATCACCCCATCTATCACCACAACTGATGATGTGGTGTGGTGGATGCGCGAAAAAATGCGAGAATTGGGTTTGGAAGCATGGTTTCAGCCCACAGTCGAAATTCAAGCACATGGCGAAGGATTTAATGCGATTAATGTAAAAGATGGTGGACGCAAGGTGATTATGCCCGGTGATTTGCTCCACTGTGATATGGGATTTTATTATCTTGGCTTGGCGAGTGACCAACAACAACATGCGTATGTGTTAAAAGCTGGCGAAAAAGATGCCCCACAAGGTCTAAAAGATGCCCTCGCAGAAGGCAATCGGCTACAAGATATTCTCATGCACAATTTACGAGCAGGGCAAACAGGCAATGATATTTTAACCGATACATTAGCTCATGCCAAAGCAGAAGGCATTACGCCCTGTGTGTATAGCCACCCCATCGGCTATCACGGACATGCGGCAGGTCCGACCATCGGCTTGTGGGATAACCAACATCGTGTCGTTGGCTCTGGCGATTATGAGGTGCATGATAACACCGCCTATTCCATTGAACTCAATATCATCAAACCTGTTCCAGAATGGGGCGGGCAGGAAGTCCGCATTATGCTCGAAGAAGATGCTGTTTTGCAAAATGGGGTCATGCGTTGGTTGCATGGCAGACAAACTGCATTTCATCTAATTGGATAATCAACAATTGTAGTGGCATGATAGTTTGTGCCACTACAACCTAATCATCTTACACCATAAATCATAATTCAAAACCAATATATGAATAAAAACACCTATCTAAATCCGATTTACATCGGCAATATTCTCATAGACCCGCCCATATTCCTCGCGCCAATGGCGGGGCAAACCAATCATGCCTTTCGGACAATTTGTCGAGAGCAAGGCGGGTTAGGGTTGGTCTGCACAGAACTCATCAGCAGTCACGCCTTGCAACATAAAGGCTCGCGTGAGCGCACCCTAAAAATGTTTGACTGGATAGGCGAAAAACGCCCTGTGGCGGTGCAATTATTCGGCAGTGACCCCAAACAAATGGCAGATGCGGCGCAAATGGTGGTCGAATATGGCGCGGATATTGTGGATATTAACATGGGATGTTGGGTGCCAAAAATCGCCAAAGGGGGGTCTGGTGCGGCATTGATGCGCGATGTCTGCACCGCGACAGCTGTTGTTCAAGCGGTGGTGGATGCAGTCAATGTGCCTGTAACCGTCAAAATTCGGGCGGGATGGTCGCCAGATAACCCGACTTGTATCCCATTTGCCCGCGCCGCCGAAGATGTGGGCGTGAAAGCGATTGCCGTTCATGCCCGATTCGCCACACAAGCGCATAATGGCGATGCCGATTGGGATTGGATTCGCAAGGTCAAAGAAACAGTCAAAAATATTCCCGTCATTGGCAATGGTGATATTTGGACGGGTGAAGATGCCCAGCGCATGTTTGAACAAACAGGGTGCGACGGTGTGATGGTCGGGCGGGCGGCGATGGGCAACCCGTGGGTATTCAAGCACATTCATCATTACTTGACCACAGGCGAAACCCTGCCCCAACCGGGTATCATAGACCGTATGCGTATGGCACAAACACAAGCACGATTAACCCTAGCAACGACCAACCTCACCGAGATTCAAGCCATCCGCGAATTACGTGGACAATTGCTCAAATATACTGATGGCATGTTCAATGCGACCACCATCCGCGATGGCATCGTGAGTGCCGAATCATTGGATGACTTGGAAATGGTGTTTGGGAGTGTTTTGGATATTGAAAGAAAACCAGCGTGAAAACACCCAATTACGAAAATGCTTATGTAGAAGAAGAAAAAATTGTCAAATATCTGCTCTCAGAAGATAATTCCAAAGGGAAAGCCACCTTCTTTTTCAAAATGGGGTTTTCGATTGAAAAATGGCAACTATTACGGTCAGCATTATTAATTCATATTGCCACTCACGATTTTAAGCAGGTTATGGAAAGTCCACACGGAATCAAGTATATAATAGAGGGTGAATTACAAACACCTGAAGGTCGTATGCCCATAGTACGAACCATCTGGATTATGATGGAAGATGGGCGTGCAAGGTTAATTAGTGCTTATCCGATTTGAGGAACTGAATATCATGATACAAGAACATGAGCAAGCCGTTTTGACAACTGATTTACCTGAGTATGACCTGAAAGCGGGTGATGTGGGTGTAATTGTTCACATTTACCCCAATGCAACTGCTTATGAAGTGGAGTTTTTTACATTAAATGGTCAAACTGTAGATGTTATCACAATAGAAGCAAATCAAATTCGTGCCGTTAACCCGCGTGATATTTTACATGCTCGTGAACGAAGCGCATCATAGTAACAAGGGCGGAACACATCCGCCCCACTACCTACTTCAGATAATCCAATGCGCTGACCAATTCTAAATGTGAGCAAAAATTGATGTAATGGCGCAATAACACCGTATGACCCGACCCGATAATCACCAAAATACGCGCATCTGGAGAATTTGCCAGCCACGAAATTTCAGCGAATGTTTTGAGGTTGCGTGTATACCATCTGCCTACGTCCTCTGCGCCAATATAATCCCCTGTTTTGCCAATGAGCGCCTCATACATATATAAATCATAACTGGCATCTGTAAAAGCGGGGTCATTATGAAAGCGCAAAATTTGGCTCACAGTCGCGCCAGATTGCATCATTTCTTGTTCTTTGGCGGTAAACTCACCAATCCGTGTTTGAATTTTGGCAATCAAATCGGCTTGCCCGTTGTTTGGTGCGTATGCAAAAACCTTATCCAGTTCCATCTCTTGGCGATAATCAACACCATAGAGTTGCGTGTGATTCAATTTGTGCGCCAAGCGATAGCCAATCTGATAAATTTCGTTGCCTGTCAATTCAAATACCCCCTCACGATATTGCAGATACCGCGCATTCAATTTGTCCATAATTTTCGGTTCTGCTTCAATAGCGATGTGGGTGGGGGCAAATTGCGCCAGTTGGTCTAATAAAATTTCGACTTCGCTTTGGCGCTTTTCTGAGAGAATATTGTCATAATTTGTCTTGATATAATCAATATTCGGGTTATCAAAATGATAAGTACCTAATAACATCACTTTGGGTAATGGTTGTGTCATATCTATAGCTCCCTCTGGTGTTCAAAATAAGTTAACCGTATATACGTGATGGCATATCAAAAAGTTTTTATGGCATCTGTCAGGTAAAACCACACATTAGAGACTTTGGGTTGGTATCAAATAACACTATGTAGATTTATATAGATTTTTGTAGAATTGGCATTATATTTTTATCTTCGCCAAAAGGGATATGATGTATGATGACACAAAAAACTTCAAAAATCGGTGTGATAATTGGGCAATTAGGAACGCCCGATTCCCCCACCCCACCAGCACTTCGGCGGTATTTACGACAATTTCTTTCGGATATGCGCGTGATTGATTATCACCCATTTGTTTGGCAACCCATTTTACGCGGGATTATTTTACGTGTTCGCCCACGCAAATCGGCAAAACTGTATGCACGCATTTGGATGGATGAAGGGTCGCCATTGTTGGTATATTCTCAACGCCAAGTTGAGGCGCTCCAAACCTGTTTGGGAGATGATTTTCGGGTGATTTTGGGGATGCGATATGGCAATCCAAGCATAGGGCGTGCCATCGCCACTTTAGAATCTGAAGGCATAGACCGAATGGTGGTTTTGCCCATGTTCCCGCAATTTTCTTGCACCACCACCGCCTCTATTTATGATGCAGTGTACAATGCCGCCGCAGGCAACCATTTTACCTTATCTCATGAGCGAAAACGAAATATCCCAACTCTGCGTTTCATCCCTCCCTATTATGAGCACCCCGCTTATATCCACGCGCTAAAAACCCATCTCACCGCACAAATCGCCCAAGCCGAACACAAACCAGATAAAATCATCATCAGTTTTCATGGTATCCCAAACCGATATATCACAACAGGCGACCCCTACCGCGCCCAATGTGAACAAACCGCCCAATTATTGGCACAAGCCATGAATTGGGATGATGAGCAATGGACAATCGGGTTTCAATCACGGTTTGGTCCCGAAAAGTGGTTAGAACCCTATACCGATGAAATATTAGAAGGGCTACATCATGCAGGGGTGCAACACCCGATGGTCTTTTCACCTGGATTTGTCACCGATTGCCTAGAAACCCTAGACGAGCTAGGCAATGAAGGGCGTGAGCAATTTGCAGAAGGGGGTGGCAACCCAGATCAATTCACATTTATCCAGTGTCTGAATGAAAATACCGATTGGATAGGTGCAATGGCGGAACTTATCCGCGCTCATAGTGCCAATTTATGAAAAATTTCTGAAAAAGCATTCATACTTTTTTACAATTAACGGAAATTCTTCATGAGTTCACCTATAATAGTAAAAAATGTTCACCGATAAGGAAAAAATTATGAAATTTGGGATGCGTATTCTTTGGCTGGCTATCATTATCATGAGTGTAATGAGCATTTCGGCTCAAACACCAACCGTAGAAGAACTTTATCAAACAGGTATC
>CALDGT010001137.1 GCA_937942935.1 uncultured Chloroflexota bacterium
CTATTGGGAAGAACCTTTTGGCGACAGACGGCAGGAATTGGTTTTTATCGGCATGGATATGCCCAAAGAAGCAATGCTGAATCAACTTAATCATGCACTGCTAACAGATAGCGAGATGAAACTTGGTCAAATGGGGTGGGCAATCTTTCCAGACCCATTCCCTGTGTGGTAAGGGCAGGAGCTAAAGTTGATAAATATCAAGCATTATGACGTTGCGATAATCGGCGGGGGTCCCGCCGGTTTACAAGCAACACTCATTCTCTCAAGAACGCAAAAGCGGATTATTGTCTTCGATTCTCAAGAACTACCTCGCAATGCTTCATCACATGGGGTGCATAATTTTGTTGGACTTGATGGGTTAACACCATCCCAAATCCGCAAACAGGCTTGGGAACAAATCGCTATCTACAATAGCGCAGAATTACATGCAAACCGTATAATAGATGTGCAATCAACAAACAATGACAAATTCATGGTAACAAGTGAAACAGGATTCAGCGTGATAGCAAATCATGTTATACTTGCACTTGGTTTTCGAGATATATATCCTAATATTGATGGGTTTAAGGCATGTTGGGGCAATAGCATCATCTCTTGTCCATATTGCGATGGTTATGAAAATCGAAATCGTCTTTGGGGATTAGTTCCACCGTCCCAATTAGCACTAGAGCATATGCCAAGAATTTATCGTAACTGGACATCGACAGCCAAAATCATCTTACCATCTCACCTTGATATCGAAGCATCTTATAAAAATGAACTTATGACACAGGGCATATCTACCCATCAAGGCGATATCATAACAATACACCATACAGCAGGTAAAGTTGAAGCAGTCACACTAAACACTGGCGAAGTTTTAGAAGTTAGCACATTGTGGTGGAAACCACCAGAAGCACCCCAACCACTCACAGAAAAAATTATCGCTAACTTTAGCCTAGAGTTAGATGATATTGGTTATATCAAAACCGATGCCAATCGCCAGACAACAACAAAAAATTTATGGGCAGTTGGTGATGTATGTGGCTGGGCAGGCGCATTAGGGGCGGCATATCAGGGCAGTTTAGCGGCGTATGCTATCACTCGTATTTAATATAATGGACTATAAAATGGAGACACACTCATGAAAAAACTCCCTGTCACCGTCCTAGCTGGTTTTTTAGGCGCGGGCAAAACAACCATGCTTAATCATATCCTCAATAACCGTGAAGGGCTAAAGGTCGCGGTTATTGTCAATGATATGAGCGAAATCAATATAGATGCACAATTGGTACGTGACGGCAATGCCAATCTTAGCCGTACCGATGAGCGTTTGGTCGAGATGACAAATGGGTGTATTTGTTGCACCCTGCGCGATGACCTGCTCACAGAAATCACCAAACTTGCCAAAGAAGGGCGCTTTGATTATTTGCTCATTGAAGCAACAGGCATTGCAGAACCCCTCCCTATCGCAGAAACATTCACATTCCCATTTGACGATGAAGGCGCAAGCCTTGCCGATATTGCTCGTTTAGACACGATGGTGACAGTCGTAGATGCAAAAAATATCCTCAAAGAACTCCAGTCCTTAGATACTTTAGCAGACAGAGAGCTAAGTACAGATGATGATGAACGCACGATTGTGCATTTACTCATAGACCAAATCGAATTTGCCGATGTGATTGTGGTGAATAAGACCGATTTAGTGATTGCAGATGACCTGTTTCGGGTTGAATCGTTGCTCAAAAAGCTGAATCCGCGTGCAAAACTCATCCGCACCCATCATGGTGTTGTACCACTCAACGAAATTATCAATACAAAAAAATTTGATTTCGATGAAGCATCTCGTTTCGATGGTTGGCTTTCTGGAGAACATCATCACTCCGAGGCAGATGAACACGGAATTCACGATTTTGTCTATCGGGCGCGTAAACCATTCCATCCCAAGCGCCTGTATCAAGCCATTACAGAAGATGATATTTTAGATGGGGTACTCCGTTCAAAAGGAATATGCTGGTTGGCAAATCGGCATGATATGGCAGGCATGTGGTCACAAGCAGGGTTAATCATCTCATTAGAGCCTGCGGGGACATGGTGGGCAGATGTGCCAGAAGATGAATATCCAGATGATATGCGCGATGAACTTAAATCACAAATACAAGGTGAATTTGGAGACAGACGACAAGAATTGGTATTTATTGGGGTTGATATGAATGATGCAGAACTCCGCTCAAAATTAGATGCCTGTTTGCTCACAGATGACGAGATGAAGCATGGTATCAAAAAATGGGCAAAATACCGCGACCCGTTCCCCAGTTGGGAATAAACCCCTAAAAACTAGGTGCTGAACACATCAGCACCTATTCAAAATCATGTTATAATCGAATTGATACATTCAATTCATTCATAAAAGGATAATCAACATGAGCAATGATAAAAAACCCCAAATCAATATCATGAAATTGGTCAAACGCCTTGGGATGATGTTGGTCATCTTCCGAATGTTAAAAGGTCGGCAAAATAAAGAATCTTCAACCAAGACAACAAATGTGTAGGCAGAAATAATGTCTGACCAACATATTCGCCAACAATTGGTGAATTTGCTCACCAAACCACAAGCGCACATGCTGTTTGATGATGCTATCAAAGATTTTCCGATGTCCCATATCAACACCCGCCCAACAGGTGTTGAATATACATTTTGGCATTTGCTCGAACATCTACGGATTTGCCAATGGGATATTTTGGATTATTGTCGCAATTCGCACTATAAAGAATTAAAATTCCCAGATGATTTATGGCAACCGCGTGATGCAATAACTGATGAATCGGGTTGGAAAAAGACAATTGCCCAATTTCATAATGACCATGCTGAGTTGGTCGCGTTGGTCAAAAATCCCACTACCGATTTATTTGCGCCAATTCCACATGGGTATGATGGGCATACCATCTTCCGTGAGATTTTAGTTGTAGCAGACCATAATGCCTATCATATTGGTGAATTTGGCATTTTGCGCCATATCATGGGCTTGTGGTAAATGTGCTGGAGTGTCTTTTGGCTTCTAAGCAATGGGGCTATTTCTTATTCACTTAGAAGCCACGAAACTAAACATCGAGCCAATACTCTGCCCCACCCCGTTCTCGCTTCATAAAACCATCTTCTATCAAGCCACGTCGAAGGGTTGCATAATCGGGATGAATGTGAGTCTTAATAACCTCATTCACTTGCTTCTCTGTATACCGCACCCCTGATTCAAATTTGGATGCAACCCACTGCAAAACGACACGCCGTTCTTTATCTTTGATTGGCATATCTGTTAACCGTCCATTGAATGTCCACTTGACCAAAATAGACTTCTCTTCAGGTTTCATATCCAAATCATCTATCCACCGATTATCAGAGACGGGCTTTTCTTTTATCGCCAGTGGTTTGCCTAATTGGTGAACATAACCATCCAAAATATCAATCACTTCTGGCTTAAAGTGATACGAGCGTTCTTGATTCAACATCGTCAAGCGCAAAAACCCGTTTGCATGAAGTTGTGTTAAATGTTCAGAAACTTGCGCTTCTGGCAAACGCATTTGCTTGGCAATATCTTGCACAGTACACCCGCGCTCAGAGGCAAGTCGTAATAGGTGTAACCGATTCGGGTCTGAAATTGCCCTTAACATTGAGAGAAAATAGAGTTGTTCATTACTATCCATAAAGCACCTTCAAATTTGATAAGTATCTAATTTGAAGTATATCGAATTTAAGAATTTTGTCAAGCAGTCAAAATAAAAAGATTACATCATCGGCTCATCTTCTGGGGTAAGCCAATAACTTCCGCCACCGCGTTCACGTCGCATAAATCCGTATTCGACTAAATTTCGCCGTATAGTGGCATAATCGGGATGTATCTCTTTAATAATGTTGTTTACTTGTTGTTCAGAATAGCGCACTCCTACCTCAAATTTGGTGGCAATCCATCGCAAAACGACCAACCATTTTTTTTCTTTGGTCGGCATCTGAGTCAGTTTGCCACTCATTGTATAGTCATATAAAACTTTTTTATCATCTGTTGACCAATCTAGCAAATCAATCCACGCATCATCAGATTTAATCGGTTGAGGCTCTTCATCGTGCTTTTCTATCAACTCAAGAAAATTTTTGAACGACTCTAATTGGCGTGGGTTAAAACTATAAAATCGTTGATTCCCCGCCATACGCAATTTCAAAAACCCGGCAGTATGCAGTTTGCTCACATGATGCGATACAGTTGGCTCAGATAAATCGGTCAATTGTGCCATTTCGGTCACAGTACGTTCTTGTTTGACCATCATCAACAACATTTTGAATCGTTTTTCGTCTGCTAAGGCTTTCACCATATGCAAAAAATAAAGTTGTGCTTTGCTATCCATAACTACCCTTTATATCTGACAATCATAGAGTGAAGGATAGGGAAATTTTGCCATTTGTCAAGCAAATCATGTGTGTCCTTGACAATTATATACCATTCGGTATAATAAACTAAGATTGAGGTTATGAATATGGATACACGGGCAAAAATTTTACATGAAGCGCTTCATTTATTCGCCACATACGGATATGATGGTGTTGGCGTGCAACAAATCGTAGATGAATCTGGCATCACTAAGCCCACACTATATCATTATTTTGGGAATAAGCGGGGCTTATTTGAGACATTAGTGAGAGAACGGTCTACCCCCCTCATCGAAATGGTGCGCGAAGCCTGTCATTATAAAGGGGATATTACCCTCTCCATACAAACCATTGTAAAAACTTACTTTTCGTTTGCCCAAAAACATCCTACTTTTTATCGTATGATACTCTCAATGTGGTTTGCGCCACCATCTAGCGAATATTTTTCCGTTGTCCAAGATGTTCAGCATCAACAATATCAACTCTTTGAGGAATTATTTCGTAATGCAGTGCAAAATCATGGCAATATGCGAGGAAGACACGCCCAACTAGCAGTGAGCCTAAAAGGGACAATAGATACCTATATCGGCATGGGGCTACAGGGGTATATCAACTTACAAGCAGACGATGGCATAGAATACCGCATCATTCACCAATTCATGCACGGCATCTTCTCGTAGGAAATTTTTTTATCCGAATATTATACCGAATGGTATACAAGAAAGGCTCTACACTCATGACAGTCAACTGGATTCCAAATGCGCTGTTTTATCATATTTATCCGCTTGGATTATGTGACGCACCCAAGCACAATGATTTTAATACTGCCCCTACCCCACGCTTAGACCAACTTTATACGTGGATAGACCATATTCTATCGCTTAATCTGAATGCGGTTTATCTGGGTCCCGTGTTTGAATCGAGCGCACATGGGTATGATACTGCCGATTATTTTTGTGTAGATAGGCGTTTAGGAGATAATCAAACACTCAAAAACTTAATTCATGCGATGAAAAATCGTGGCTTGCGCGTGATTTTAGACGGTGTTTTTAATCATGTCGGGCGCGATTTTTGGGCATTCCGCGATGTTCTGCAACATGGGCGCAATTCTGCTTATATCGGGTGGTTTTATAACATCAACTTCGACAAAAAAAGTTCGTATGGAGACCCTTTTTCGTATGACGGATGGGCTGGTCATTATGATTTAGTCAAACTCAATTTACAAAATCCTGCCGTAAAAGCACACCTATTAGAAGCCGTCAGCATGTGGATTCGAGAATTTGATATTGATGGATTACGCTTAGATGCGGCAGATGTTTTAGACCACAATTTCATGCGCGACTTGTTGCATCATACCCGCCAAATCAAGCCAGACTTTTGGTTGATGGGTGAAGTCGTACACGGAGATTATCGCGGATGGGCAAACAATAATATGCTCCACTCAACCACCAATTACGAATGTTATAAAGGGTTATATTCCAGTCATGTGGATAAAAATTATTTTGAGATTGCCTATGCTTTTAATCGGCAATTTGGAGAAAACGGGATATATAAAAATTTGTGGTTATATTCTTTTGTAGACAATCATGATGTGAATCGGATTGCATCTCAATTGACCAAACCCGAACATATTTATCCTGTTCATATTTTATTATTCACCATGCCCGGTGTGCCATCTCTATATTATGGAAGCGAGTGGGGTATCAAAGGCACAAGAACAGCCTATAGTGACCATGCCTTGCGCCCCGCCTTAGATTTATCACTTGCCAACACACTACCCCGCCGTGATTTAGAAAAAACCATTAGCACATTAGCAAAAATTCACACACAAACACCCGCATTATGTTATGGAGGTTATCGGCAATTGCATGTGAATCATGAGCAATTCGCTTTTATGCGCTCGACATCAGAGCAAAATGTGATTGTAGCGGTTAATTCAGCTCCAGAAAACCACACCATTCGTCTCAATCACTTGCCGCCTCATAGTCGCTGGATAGATATACTCAATCATTCAGAATGGATTTGTCATGATGGCACACTCAACATCTCGCTTCATCCACATTGGGGGGGTATTTTGGTGGGTGTATAAATTTACATCATCCAATTAAACAAATACCCTGTGATGGTGATGCTGATGGC
>CALDGT010001138.1 GCA_937942935.1 uncultured Chloroflexota bacterium
ATGATGCCACTGTAATACCGCATTCCATAAAACGCGGTTAAACTGACGAATGCCAAGCCTACAATGAGCAATCCTTCACTCGCAATTTGCGAAATTGGCGCATCGTTACGAACATGGTCAATGATAATCCCTACAAGAAAAGGCTCAATAGCGAGGGTAATACCTGCTAACATGCTAAATAATGTGGCGGCGAGGGCTTGGTATTTATAGCGCATGATAAATCCCATAAGCCAACGATAATTAGCGACGGGGTGTTCTTGTTTGGGTGTTTCTATTGGTTTTTCATCAGACACGCCAACAAAACCCGTTGCAGATGGGATGGTCATAATTAAAATCCCCTTTCTTCACCTAATTCTGGATTTTTATCGTAGCAGATTGTGATTATGTCCATTTAGTGCCATTATGCAATATTGTGAGTAATCTGAGAAATTTATCACTTGTGGTTATAATGGATGAGCTAAGCAGATGAATAAAGGATTGATTTTATGCAAAAATTGATGATTTTAACGTTATTTCTCATCGCATTGTGGTCGTTGCCCACGTATGCCCAATCTGGGACGTGTGTAATAGACCTCAGTTCTGCCGCCGCAACGCTTGTTCAAGCACAGGCACAAGCCAGTAGTGGCGATAACCCCGCCGCAATCGCCAAATTGCGCGAATTACAAGCCCAAATAGATGCGATTATTGCCAATTGTGATTGGACAGCCACCACATCCTTGCCCGATAATACCCCTATCCCCACAGAACCCTTGCCCCTACTCACCAATACGCCACAACCACGCCCAACCATCCCGCCGATTGCCCGCCGTTTTACCGCACAAAATGGGGTCCTCTCATTTTTATTGCCCGCAGGGTGGGTAGCGAATGAGCAAGGTAATTCTGTGTTCATTGGTGCATCTGCGGATACAGCCAATGCGGTTAGCTCATTTAACCCGCCTATAGGGACAGAATTGGGCGCAGGGTTAATCGTTGGAACACCGCAACAACTCGCGCCAACCTTGCGCGAAGGTGCGAACTTTGTTGATGTCTTGGTGGCATATCGTAGCCAACTCAATTTGAATGGGTTCACCACCAGCGAAGACCTCACCCCTGTGACATGGCGCGATAATCCGGGTGGCAGATTTATCTTTGCCAGCCCAACCATAACAGGGATTATTCAAGTGATAGATTTGCAATCGAGTGAGCTACACCTGCTCATTTTTGTCGCCAGCCAACCAGAGCAATCGGGACAATTAGAGGCATTGCTCATTGAATTGCTCGATTCTGTTGAAATTAATTTGTGATGAGCGATAAAAAATAAGACTATCGTCCTACGATATGGCAGATAGATTGGCTTAATTTGAGCCTGTCAGTTATACTGATAAAGATATTTTTTCGTCCTCATTGCCGAGTTTGCGAGGATAATCAACATGCACAATCAAAAAGTTTTATTCATCCCATTCACCGCCCTAATTGCATTTTTGTTGGGTGGCGTTTTGCTCATCACATCCCCCACACCAGCCCAAGCTCAAACATTTGGCTCTGGACCGTGGTCATCGCAATATTACAACTCGCCGAATTTTCAAAATCCGATTAGCGGGGCAACACCGACTTATACCATTATCAGTTTCACATGGGGTACAGGTTTCCCGACAGATGCCAGTGGTATTCCTGTTACAGGCGTGCCAGCCGATAATTTTTCGGCGCAATTTAACTCGACACAATCGTTTAATGCAGGCACATATACATTCACCATGAGCGCTGACGATGCCGCCAGCTTATACATTAACAATGTTCAAGTGATTAGCATTACATCTTCTGGGTCGCAATCGGCGCAAGTGGTTTTGCCCGGTGGCAATGTCTCTATGCGGATTGATTATACCGAATTTGCTAATACTGCGAGTTTGTCGTTGTCGTGGACTGGCACAAGTACAGGCGGTGGTGGTGGTGTAGGTGTGACCGCCGCACCAACGGTTACGCTCGGTCCACCAACCGCCACATCGCTCCCACCCATCCCTGCGGGGGCGCTCACCGCAACCATCATTCGTACCAGCACCTTAAATGTGCGTGAAGCCCCATCCACAGGTGGACGTGTCTTGGGACGTGTTTTGCGTGGGCAAACGTATGCGATTTTAGGTCGTAATGAAGAAGCAACATGGTTTTTGGTACAATTATCGGGGTATCAAGGCTGGATTTATGGCTATTATGTTTATGTCAATGGCAATGAATATAATGCGCCCATCAGCAGTTCAACATCGCTATTTGGATTAGCGGGAATGCCCGATACAGGTGTGCGTGGATTGGCAGAAGCGGTTATGCGCTTGCGACAAGGACCGTCTGTCGCCACAGAACAAATCGGGCGGGTGACATGGGGCGACCAATTCCCCATCGTTGGGCGCACTGGCGATGGTTATTGGTTACAAATTGTCTGGAAAGGCACAGTCGGGTGGGTGTATGCCCCATTCATCCGTATTGTGGCTGGCGATTATAATAATTTGCCGATTCGATGACACGGTGTCTATAACATGAATCATCATTGATGATAGGCACAACAAGAAATATGCTAAATAGCAGAAATAAATAAGGGCGCAACATATTGCGCCCTTATCGTTTATTTTAAGTGGTTATAACATCAATTTCTGTGAGGTTTATCCCAACGCATCGTAACCGGGACCATTAGAGAAGAAATCGTAATTGGGTTGAATATCTTGGGTCAAATCAACCACTGTTTCGGCATCATATTTCACAAGTGTCTTGGTGGCAAAATCTAAACGTTCTTGACCAACCGCCATCTTATACGCATTTGGCACTTCTTCTTCAATGAAAATGGCTTCAAATGGGCATTCTGGCACACATGCACCACAATCAATGCAGGTATCTGGGTCAATAAAATACCAGGGCCATTCGGCTTCGGGTTGACCGGGGACGATACATTCAACGGGGCAAACTTCCATACAAGCGCCATCGCGTAAGCATAAGCTGGTGATAATATGGGTCATGGTGATAATTCTCCTCTAACCAAATTTTACAAAATAATCAAAATAGGGATAACCTATGTTATTCCGATGATTACACACTATCATAACAGATGTTAAACAAGGCTACTGTGACTTTTGTTGGATTTGGAGAATTAATTTTTGCGACAGATAAAAAATGTTAACCGATGTTAAATTTTTGAGATGGTATTAATCTGTATGATGGGTTTCTGCGAGCCATTGTAAGCCTGCCCTGTCTGCGATGACGATTTCCCTGCCCTTTTTACGCAAATATCCGCCATTCAACAAGCCACGCAATGCCCGCCCAACGACCTCACGGGTTGTCCCTAAAATGGCGGCGATTTCTTCTTGGGTGAGCTTGGTTGGGGCTTCGGTGATATGTTCGGCATAAGTGGTTTCATGCAAAAAGAGTTTGGCAAGGCGTGCGGGGATAGACCGAAAGGTCATATCTTCGAGGCGTTCTAAATAATCGCGGTTCTGATGCGCCAATTGTTGGACATAATTTTGGAGCAATTGCTTATCGCTGGCTAACAAACCAATTAGATGGGTGTGGCTGATGACCCAGACTGTCGTTTGTGTCACAGCAACCGCATTAAATGGATTACACCGACCATCCACCGCCGCTACTTCGTTAAAACTGGCGAGTGGGCGCAACAAACTGAGGGTATGTAACCGCCCTTCGCCATTCATCCGATAAATTCGCACCAACCCCTCTACAATCACAAAAAATCCTGCACAAGCATTTCCTTCTGCAAAAATAACCGCCCCTGCCTGAAATTGTCGGCAGTGGGCGTGTGATTGTAACTGAGATAAGGCTGAGGCGCTGATATTGGCAAAGAACGGGATGTTATGCCAATCAGACATCGTTCCTCACAAAACTTGTGCCAAAATAACCATCGAAATCATGAGAATCGTCGCCAATATGAACATATTGCGAATATCGCGCACCACATGGCTATATTCGCGCTGAAATTCTTCATAGCTCACCTCTTTAGTGGGGTGTGCCAATTGATAGGCGATTTGGTCTTGAGTCAAAATCTCGCGCTTTTTACGATTCGATTGAACGACTTTAGCCTGTGCAGGCGCATTTGAGCGTGTGCTACCAACACCACTAGTCGCCCGATTTTCGCGGCGGGCGGCACGTTTAGCGGCGGCTTCCTCGCTTGGGGTGAGAGGTTTCGCCGATGCACTAATTGTTTTTTTCTCGCGTTTTGCCATAAGAATGCCCTTTATTAATTAATCCGATTTGCAAAAATGACGATACGCTTATCATTCACGCGGTAAGGATAGCACGAAATGAGTGTAGCGGTAGGGAGACCTGTATTTTGCATCACCCAAACATCTGTTGGTTCTACAATTTGAATATCATGAATTTCATAGACATACACATTGCGCTCGGTTTGAATAGTGAATTGGTCGCCGATTGCGAGTTGATCTAGATTTTTGAATAATTCGCCATACACATCATTATGCGCCGCCAAAACCACATTGCCTGTATCATCACCCGGACGTGACCCATTAATGACTTGCCCAACACCTTGCTTGAGTGCTTCCCAATCTGACCCTTGCACAATACTTTCATCCAAATTCAATGCGGGGATGCTCACACGCAATGCTGTTTCTGGTGTTTTGGGTGGGCGGGTGATGGTGGGTGTTTCGAGTTCTTCTTTGACCAATGGCAACAAATGATTAGGGATTTCTTCTTGCTTAAAGCGTACCCCACCCGATTCAGTGATGGTATGTCCACCGGGTAACACCACATCATTCAGGGTCAGGCGGATGACAGCAGTTGGTTCTAGGGTCGGAATCATGGCGGCGCGGGTGGCGTTGGCTTCTCTTTGCACATTTGCCGTCTCTGCTTCTAATTCTTGCATGGATTGAAGCAATCCTACCGCCAAAAAAATTAGCCCGAATACGGCGGCAACTTCTACCAATAACAATGCCATATTCACGAAACGTCGCCATGCGCGGTCGCGTGCCACTTGTTGACGTTGGCGCAATAAAGCGATGTCGTTAATCGCCTTCTCGTCATCATCAAAACGCGGTGTGCTGGTCTTGATGACTGGCGGTGGTTGAACAGGCATTGGGGCAGGCGCGGACGCGGGTGGTTTATTTCCTGTGGCAATGGCTTCTAATTGTTGATTGATAATATCTGAAATATTGTTGTCTGTTGTGGGCAACGGTGGGGGCGGTGCATCGGTAGATAGCACACGCCCACTTTTTTTCATGCGTGCCATTTGTTTCTC
>CALDGT010001139.1 GCA_937942935.1 uncultured Chloroflexota bacterium
TTGCAACAAACCAATCCATCTGCCTCGCAATCGCTCCAACAAGCGGCAGATGCGCTCGAAAATAATGACACCCAATCAGCTCAAGAGATGATTGAGCAAGCGCAAAATCAGATTGAGCAAAATCAAAATTCTGAGCAACAAAATGAGCAAGCGGCACAAGAATTGGCAGATGCCGCCCAACAAATGCAACAGCAACAACAAGAACTCGCCCAACAACAGCAACAAGAGCAAGGGCAAAATCAGCAACAGCAAGCTCAAAATCAGCAACAGAGTGAAAATCAACAATCGCAACAACAGCAAGGCGACCAACAACAGCAGGATGGTCAGCAACAGCAAGGCGGACAGCAACAACAAGACGGACAGCAACAACAAGACGGACAGCAACAGCAAGATGGGCAACAACAGCAGGATGGGCAGCAACAACAAGATGGGCAACAACAAGGCGAAAATGAAGGAAATAATAATCCATCTGAAAATAGCGATTCTGAGCAACAACAGCAATCGCAATCGAGCAATAATTCTGGCGAACAACAAGGTCAGCAGATGGAAGGAACAAGCCTTAGCAATAATGCCCCAACCGATAATCGTGGCGGGAATAATCAAGCCGATTTAAGTCAAGACACCAGTGGCTTAAATTTGATGAGTGTTGAGCGCCAGCAAGCCCAAGAAGATGCAGGCGGGGGTGAACGTGAATATGAATCTATTTTTGCCCCGCAACGCCTGAATGGGTCAAGCAGTGAAGATATTATCCTCGCGCCAGATGTGAGCGATGAAGATACTCGTGAGGGTGATTTTAGCGACAACGAAGCAGGAAATGTCACTGTACCCTATAACGAGGTATTTGATTCATATGTAGATAACGCCAATACTGCCCTAGAAACGGGTTATATCCCGCTTGGCTTGCGCGATGTCATCCGTCAATATTTCACATCGCTCGCGCCGAATACGGCGAATACCAATACCACCCCATAAAACGGGGATGCACGAAAGGATATACGCGCTAAGGCGGGGCGAGGCAGTGCCTCGCCCCTACAATCCTAATTATCTTGTAGGGTGGGATTAGGGCAGAATGCCCGTATATCCCACCGTTATGGAAAAAACAGGCGTTTTTATACACGACAAAAATTGATAATTCACATCTTTTATCGGATGCAACCATAAGGAATCACGGCTATGGAACTGGCAGAATTTAGTCAACTGGCACGCAAAATTGAACAAGAGGTCTCGCAGGTTATCGTTGGGCAAAACGCAGTGGTGCGTCAGGTATTGATTTGTATCCTCGCGGGCAGACATGCCCTGCTCGAAGGTGTGCCGGGGTTGGGCAAAACACAACTCATCCGCACCCTTGCCGATACCCTCTCGCTAGAATTTAGCCGTATTCAATTCACACCCGACCTCATGCCATCCGATGTGACAGGCACAAATATCATGGAAGATACCGAAGATGGGCGCAAAGCCTTCCGTTTTCAACGCGGACCCATCTTTGCAAATTTGGTACTGGCGGATGAAATCAACCGCGCCACACCCAAAACACAATCTGCCATGCTCGAAGCCATGCAAGAAAAAACCGTCACGGTTGGCGGGACGTTATATAAAATGGGATTGCCATTTTTCGTCCTCGCCACCCAAAATCCGTTGGAGCAAGAAGGCACATATCCCCTGCCAGAAGCGCAACTAGACCGCTTTATGTTCAAAGTGGATGTGGATTTTCCGACAGTAGACGACCTTGTGACCATCATTGAACGAACAACGGGCAACATCTCCCCCAAAGCGGAAAAAGTGGTGAGTGGCGACCAAGTATTGCAAATGGGCGAATTGGCATTAAATATGCCCGTCCCCACGCATGTCACGCGCTATGTGGCGGAACTCATCATCGCCAGCCACCCCGAAAATGATTCCGCGCCCGATGTTGTGCGCCGTTATGTGCGTTATGGGGCATCCCCACGGGGCGCACAAGCGATGATTATGGGCGCAAAAATTCATGCGTTGCTGGAAGGACGGTTTAATGTGTCATTTGATGATATTGAAGCCGTTGCGCCCGCATCGTTGCGTCATCGGTTGCTATTAAATTTTGAAGGCATGGCAGAAGGCGTTCCCACCGATAGCATCGTGACCAGTTTGCTCAAAGCGGTGGATAAGGTGAAGGGATAGTGGCATACAAACCATGTTTCTTTATCTTGTGGCTGACATACGGGCAGATTTCTTTATTCTGTGGCTGACATACCATGAGTCATCCCGAATTTTAGGGAGATGACAAAAAAGACC
>CALDGT010001140.1 GCA_937942935.1 uncultured Chloroflexota bacterium
GGTTATGGATAAATATTATTATCGCCGCAATCCCCGCCGCTATTGTTGGGTTCTTATTACGCGATTTTATCAAAGAAACTTTTTTTAACCCATTAACTATCGCCATCACACTAATTATTGGCGGGGTGTTATTCATCCTCATCGAGCGCACCCCACGCCCACTCCCAACTGACCAAACACTTGCCAGCATCACACCCAAGCAAGCAGGCATTATCGGTGTCTTTCAGGCATTGGCATTTATCCCCGGTGTGTCCCGTTCTGGGGCAACTATCATCGGCGGGTTGCTTAATGGGATTAATCGCTCGGTTATCACTCAATTTTCGTTTTATCTCGCCATCCCCATTTTAGGCGGAGCAACTATTTTAGATTTACTGTTTAGCTTGGATGAATTGCAAAGTGGCGATATGCTCTATTTGCTCATCGGGGCTTTTGTCTCTGGTGTGGTGGCTTGGGTTTCAATTCGGTGGTTGTTGGCGTATATTTCAAAAAATAGCTTCATGGTATTTGGCTATTATCGCATTCTTGCCGGATTCGTCATCCTAATTTTGCTCATCATGAATGTATTATAGGGGAGTGCAAAATGACTAAAATTCTAGTGATAGAAGATGCAGATACACTCAGGAATGATGTTGTTGAAATGCTCATGTTTGAGGGATACACTGTTTTCGGCGCAGAAAATGGGATGATTGGCGTAGAAACCGCCCTAACAGAATTGCCAGACCTCATCATCTGCGATATTATGATGCCCGGCTTAGATGGATATGGGGTATTAGAGCGCATCCGCAAAGATATTCGTACTGCGACCACACCATTCATCTTCATGACTGCACGGACAGAACGAGGTGATGTGCGAGCAGGTATGACACAAGGCGCAGATGATTATTTGACCAAGCCATTCAATTCTGATGAACTGATTAGCACTATTCGTACTCAACTCAGAAAACGCCAAACACAAGAAATGATGGTGGAAGAAAAATTTCAGCAATTACGCGAGAGTATTACCACCGCCCTCCCCCATGAATTGCGTACACCTATCAATGCCATTATGGGTTTTTCTGATATTCTATTGCTTCATGCAGACAAATTAAGCGCAGAAGAAGTAAAAGAATATGCCCAACATATCAGCAATGCGACACAACGCCTCTATCGGCTAGTCGAAAATTATTTATCCTATGTCCGCGCACAAATTCTAAAAACCAACACCCAAGAGATGATGAGTTTGCAATTTAACATCAGCCCTCACCCTACACATCTCATTGAATTTCAGGCACAAAACAAAGCCCAACACCATAAACGTGAGAGCGACTTACAACTTCGGTTTGGGGCAGAGAAGATGATACAAATCTCCGAAAGCGACCTAAGCAAGATATTAGAAGAAGGTCTTGATAATGCCTTCAAATTTTCACAAGCAGGGACACCCATTATTGTTGAAACATCTCTCAATGGAGATTATTTTGTCATCTCCATTCAAGATAAAGGGCGTGGGATGAGTCCAGAACAAGTTGAATCTATTGGCGCATATATTCAATTTGACCGATGGATGCAAGAGCAACAAGGCAATGGTTTAGGGTTGGTCATCATCCGCGAATTTTTAGCACTCTACAACGGAAAATTAGAAATTGAGAGTAAATCATCACAAGGGACAAACCTACGGTTAAATTTATTAGTCGCAAAAGAAAATTTCATCTAAAATAAGTCTAATCATAGTCCTGACTTGGTAATAAGGGGAATCATTGTAAGCAATCCCGCGCCTAAAGGCGGGTGGCGCTCAACAGCCCCAATGTTTACCAGTCTCAGCCAGCAATGGCACCGTTATGGGTGAATACATAGGCACTTCAGGGTGCTTCACCAGCCCTGAACTCTGCGGTACATCACTAAACAGGTTGAAGTGGGTGTAGGGACGCGATTAATCGCGTCTGTACTAACATACAAAACCGCCCAATAACTTTGACGAGGTGAACATATCCGCGCAAGCGGAGTAGGTCAGAGGGAACCTACTTTACAGCAAAGCCCTCTCCCTTCGGGGACATTTATCTAAAATGAGTTTATGAAAGGAGAGCGGGCGCTCCTCCCCATGCCTAAAAGCAGGGGTATCCGCGCTTGAAATTTCGATGACAACAGAAACACCACGTAAATTACAAAATGTAGGGCAAAGACCCAGTGATAACGGGGCATGGTTTCCACCGGCGATTACATCTTTACAAGATACAGGACTCACAAAACTCAATGTTGCAGACCATGTTGTCAAAATTTTATATAATGGGGGCGATTTGACAGGTCATCAAATTGCCGATATTGCCAAACTCCCATTTAGCGGGGTACTCGATGGGGTTATCGAATTTTTGAAACGCGAAAAATTTATTGATACTAAAGCCCAGATGGGTGGTACAGGTATTGGTGAGGCGAGTTTCCGTTATACCCTCACAGATAAAGGCACCGCAAAAGCAAAAGAAGCGATGGACAGGACAACTTATGCCAATGCCGCCCCTGTACCGCTAGATATGTACCTCGATTCGCTCCGTGCACAAAACGCAGAGCGCCCGCCTATCCGCCAAAAACAATTGCGCGGTGTGATGAATAACTTGGTCATCAGCGATGAAATGCTCACAAAAGTGGGACCCGCCGTCAATTCTGGAAAAGCCATTTTCCTCTATGGACCTCCGGGTAATGGTAAAACCACGATAGCAGAACGTGTTGGCGAAATCGTACTTGGTGAAGATATGTGGGTCCCGTATGCAATAGATGTAAACGGGCAAGTTATTCAGATGTTTGATGCTATCAATCACCAAGTATCTCCAAATCCGCCTGTCCAAAAATTGCCAACGGGTGTCGTCCAAGATTTGCGTTGGATCGCCATCAAACGCCCGATGATTATGGTCGGTGGCGAGTTGACAATGGAAGTATTGGATTTGGTCTATGATGAAATCAACAAATTTTACGAGATGCCTATCCATCTCAAAGCCAATGGCGGGTTATTCCTCATTGATGACTTTGGACGACAACAAGTCAGCCCTGTGCAATTGCTCAACCGGTGGATTGTGCCACTCGAAACACGCATTGACTTTATGACCCTCAACAATGGGCGCAAAATCGGGATTCCATTTTATGTGATGACCATTTTCTCTACCAATCTCGACCCCAAAGACCTTGTAGATGAGGCATTTTTGCGCCGTATCCGTCATAAAATTGAAGTCGGAAACCCCGATATGGAACAATTCAGCGAAATTTTTAGGATTGTCGCCAAAGTCAAACGCATCCCATTCGATGAAAATGGGTTAAAATACTTAATTAAGAAATGGTTCATTGATATGGACAGAGATTTCCGCATGGTACATCCGCGTGATATCATCGCTCAAATGATTGATATTGCCAGTTATTTAGATATTCAACCAAGCATGTCCAATAGAGAACTGATAGACCGTGCGGCGGCATCGTACTTTGTGG
The DNA here is from genome assembly GCA_937942935.1 of uncultured Chloroflexota bacterium. Classification (GTDB taxonomy): domain Bacteria; phylum Chloroflexota; class Anaerolineae; order Aggregatilineales; family Phototrophicaceae. The sequence goes on from CALDGT010001140.1 coordinate 3,445, forward strand.
AGTTATAATCATTTTTATGGGATGTGACGGGCAAGGCAATATGCAAGGAAAAACGATAGTCCTCATTATTGTTCAAGAAGATGTGCGCGACGGCATTGCTGTCGCGCTCAAAGGATTGCCCGTTCATATTCAAGAAGCAGGGTCTGCTCAAGATGCGCTTAATTTTTTAGAAGATTACCGTGTAGACTTGCTCATCACAGAACCACAATTGCCCGATATGCACAGCCTTCAACTGATTTATAAAATCAAAGAGACCTTTGGCTTGCGCCAATTACCCATCGCAATCATCGCAGATTCCAATGCAAATACACCGCCAATGCCAAATGTCGAATATCTCATGCGCCCCATCAGCATCACCCAAATTCGTCAGCGAGTGTGTGATTTATTACCCTAGCCAGAGGTGCGCCTATGTTAAGTCAAGCCACCACTTATTATGATAGCATGGCAATTATCTTGATGATTGTAAGCCTCATCTTTTTAGGATTATTCGTTTTGGTTGTATTGTTTGCCATGCGCCCAAGCCAAGCGCATGATATTACACCGCCAATACCGTTCATCAAACCGCCTATTCAAACGGTACAAGCCGATTATTTGCGTGCAGTAGCATGGTTAGGTAAAAGTCACTTCCTCAGCCATTCTACGCGCATGATGGAAGCCCAACACTATTTATATGGTGTATTCTTGACCGATTATTATGCCTCACTCATGCCTCATAATCCCCCTCTCATTGGTGTGCTACGCTGTATTCATACCCTCTCTATCCAACCATTCGATGATGACCCATTACGCTGTTTGGTGATAGATACGCAAATCACACGCCGTATGGTGACATATTGCACCAAAACCTATCGCCGTGTTTCCACTCAGGACTTAGGAAACAGTGCAGTTGTCTATGAAATGTGTTACGATACAACCTCTGAGCGATGGAAGTTAAACCGCTTCATCCAAGAGTTGCCAAATGGTTGGAATGGGATAAAATCTGCCTATCCTGTCGAATGGGCGATTCAGTTTCCGCCTCATACCATTGGACACGACACGTAACACACAGACATATCTTCTGCACACAAGAAGGGGAAACATCATGATTTTCGTCACAGGGGGAACTGGCTTTTTGGGACGGCATCTTATCCCTGCGCTTTGTCGGGAAGGATATGCAGTCAAAGTCCTCACGCGCACACCCGAACAACATACATGGTTAAGTCAATATAAAGGGGTAAGCATCATCAAAGGCGACTTAGATAATTTAGATGTGCTGATGAATGGTGTTCAGGGGTGTGAGTATATCATCCATGCGGGTGGATTATTCCGCTTTTGGGGCGATGAAGCGAATTTTATGCGTACCAACGCACAAGGCACACAAAATATCCTCACCGCCGCTAGTTCCATCCCACTCAAGCGATTCATTCACATTTCGACTATCGCGGTTATTGGACATCCTCATCAAACTGAGGTGATGGACGAAACCTATCCGCCCACCCCCACCGACCCCTATCAACATAGCAAACTCGAAGGCGAACAAACTGCCCTAAAATTTTATGCAGAAAAAAATGTGCCTGTAATTGTATTGCGTCCGGGTGCATTTTATGGCGAATTTGGGGAATATGCGTTTAACCGTCTATTTTTCAGAGACCCTATGCGTGGGATTATTATGCAAATGAATCGCGGACGCTATATTACCTTCCCTGCGTATATCGGCGATGTCGTGCAAGGCATCCTCAAAGCCATGACCAATGGGCGACTAGGCGAAATCTATAATATTTGTGGCGATTGGCTCACGCATAAACAAGCCTTTGATATTGTGTGCCAAGATGCAAAACTCTGGTATCCACGCCCACCGATACCGGGGTGGGTCGGCATTAACACGTCACGTTTTTTAGAATTTATCGCAAAAATCACAGGCAGAGAACCATTTTGGCCCCTTAATCTCAAATCATATGTCTATAATTATTGGCGTGTGTCGAATCAAAAAGCACGTTCAGAACTCGGATTCATCCCCACACCGTTTGAAGAAGGGGCAAAGCGCACCGTTGAATGGTACAAGAATCGTCAGCCAACTGATATACCCCAAACGCGCTGTTAATGATATGATTGTTGTTCTTAAAAAGATAATTGAGGTTTAGAACAACAACATGGCATTTGACCAAGCAAAAATTT
>CALDGT010001141.1 GCA_937942935.1 uncultured Chloroflexota bacterium
TGTGGCATTCCGCAAAACTTCTTCTTCTGTTTTGGGGTGCATCCCTTTTGTGGGTGGCACATCCAATGGTGATGGCAACAATTCTACAACGCGGTCTAGCATCAATTGAACACCTTTGTTCTTGAGCGCAGAGCCACATAACACAGGTTGCAATTTACCCTTGATGGTTGAGTCGCGCAATGCCGCCAACAATTCATCATCGGTAATTTCTTCTTCCATCAAATATTTTTCGGTGAGGAATTCATCAGATTCAACGATGCGTTCCACCATTTCGGCGCGTTCTGCTTTGGCAATTTCCATGAAATCGGCTGGGATGGGGACATGCTTAATATCTGTACCCAAATCATTACCATAAGTGACCAATTCCATTTTGAGCAAATCAATAATGCCCTTAAATTGGTCGCCTTCGCCAAAAGGAATTTGAATTTTGACGGGTCTGCCACCAACACGTTCCACAATCATATCAACACAACGTTGAAAGTTTGCGCCAGAACGATCCATTTTATTCACAAAACAAATACGAGGGACATTGAAGGAATCTGCTTGCCGCCAAACGGTTTCGGATTGGGGTTCAACACCCATCACGCCATCAAACACCACCACACCACCATCCAACACGCGCAAACTGCGTTGTACTTCTGCGGTGAAGTCTACGTGACCTGGGGTATCAATCAGGTTAATTTGATGCCCATTCCATTGGCATGTCACCGCCGCCGATGTGATGGTAATCCCGCGCTCGCGTTCTTGTTCCATATAATCGGTGGTCGCCGCGCCTTCATGTACTTCCCCAATCCGATGCACCATACCTGTATAATACAGGACGCGCTCGGTGGTTGTTGTCTTGCCTGCGTCAATATGGGCGATGATGCCGATATTTCGCACTTTATTCAAATCAAGTTTCGTATTTTTTGTCATACCGTTATGTTAAGTCTCTCACTCGTTGATTAGCTATTGGCTAAATTGCTTTTAGCGGAAATGTGCAAAAGCACGGTTGGCTTCTGCCATACGATGGGTATCGTCTTTTTTCTTGACCGCCGCGCCTTGCCCAGAGGCGGCATCCATCAATTCGGCGGCGAGTCTGTTCGCCATCCCACGACCACCACGCGCACGCGCATATTGGATAATCCAACGCAGGGCGAGTGAACTAGCACGCGATGGTGCAACTTCTACAGGCACTTGATAGGTCGAACCACCAACACGGCGGGGTTTGACTTCGACAGTTGGGGTCACATTGCGAATCGCTTGCTCAAAAACTTCCATGGGGTCTTTTTTGGCACGTTCTTCGACCATAGCGAGGGCATCATAGACAATGCGTTGGGCAACGCTTCGTTTACCACCGTACATCATCCGATTGATGAGCATGGTGATGGTCTTGCTGTTATATTTGCTATCGAGCGGGACAATCCGCTTGGCTGGTGTATTCCGTCTAGACATGACTATCTTCCTTATTTCTTCTTGCCAGTGGCTTGTGCTTGACCTGGCTTTGGACGTTTTGCGCCGTATTTGCTCCGCGCTTGTTGACGATTTTTCACGCCGTCGGTATCGAGTGTGCCACGCACAATGTGATAACGAACACCGGGTAAATCTTTCACACGACCACCACGAATGAGGACAACGCTGTGTTCTTGCAAGCTATGCCCTTCACCAGGAATATAGGCTGTCACTTCTAACCCATTGCTAAGACGCACACGGGCAATTTTACGCAAAGCCGAATTCGGTTTTTTGGGGGTGGTTGTACGCACAACGGTGCAAACACCACGTTTTTGGGGCGCACCTTTCATGCGGCGCGTCCGTTTTTGAGAAAACACATTCAAGGTATATTGAAGCGCTGGGGACTTTGATTTTCTACGTTTGCTAGAACGTCCTTTACGCACCAACTGGTTGATTGTTGGCATAATCACTCCACATCAACTAAGATGACATCACTATTAAAAATTTTTCTTACCAGATTACTCTGGTGCTAAACAAGCAAAAAAACGCACAAACTAATGTATGTCCGTATGCTTCTGGCTTCCAGAACAACGAGCCACTTACCACGATTAGCAAGCACTTTCGTCGTTATCATCTTCAATTCAACACTGAAACATTGCCCCCTTGGGGGTTGCGTGTCGTATCTAAGTGCGGAATATCATATCATCCCTTGTTCTACTTGACAAGGGGCATGACCTGACCAATTTGTGAATTTCATCTGCATTATTTATGCCACATTGCACAAATTAATCGGTTGGACAACCCCAAAACACTGGCGGGTCTACATATTCGGCTAAATTGACCTCTCGTAGGACATCTGGCATATC
>CALDGT010001142.1 GCA_937942935.1 uncultured Chloroflexota bacterium
CCTAAAAAATTTTTTATATCCTGTATCTATGACCGTTTTATGCAAGGTATAATTTCTTAAGTACCTCGTAATTATGGTTATCAAAAAAAAGGGATATTCTATCTATGAAAAAATTGCTCATTGCTTTGCTACTCATGATGCTCACCAGCCTGACCGCTATTAGTTTTGCACAAGAAGATGCCAACCTCGTCCCCAGTGAATTTTATTTTCAGACCGCCGAAACTGGTTCATGGTCAGCCATAGACACCGAAAACGGCACGCTCTCGCTATCTGGCGTGAATCCACGCTTGCAATACACCATGACCACGCCCCGCCTGTGGAGTGTTGCGCTGGAAAATAGCTCATTCATCGAAACATGGTCGTTGATAACAGGCATTGCCCCCCTCGAAGCGATTTTGTCGTTTGGGACGTATAATGTGCGCCTGCTCATCGAATCGCCTGCTTTTGGAGAGGCAGAAGGTTCACTGAGCTATACCGCCCAAGTGGTTGAGGTCATCAATTTTGTGGATGAAACCACCAAAGAAATTCCCGCCAGTTTTGAAGCACCCACGCTCACCATTCAACCCACCCTCGATTTCACCCTCGCGCTGATGGATGGCGCGAATAATCGCCTGTCTGGGACACGGAATGCCGATATGTGCGTGTTGTTATATCAAAATGTGCTTACTACAGAACAACGTTATGCAGAAGCCGTTCAAACGGGCAGTAATATCGAAGAAGCCGAGAGAGCCATGAATTATGCGAAAATGGCATATATGTATGCTTGTTTGGGTCAAATCGGCGGGACAAACAGGATGCAAGCGCCCTGATTTTATGTGCGAGGGCGTATATCGCCCCGTACAGGTATCATCAAATTGGTGGGACATACGGGCTTGCGCCCTAGTACCCACCCTACAATTCTGATTTGTTTTAGGGGATATATGCGAATTTATTCATCCCCACAGAATAAATCCACAATGAATTATCAATCCTGCAATGATTTGTCATACCCACTTCGCATATTCATAAACTAAAATGACCATTTTGATAAGAGGGACTTCGGGTATTCTGCCATAGTCCCACCATCAGGCGATGGTATTTGGTCACAAAATCCCCTCATGATGGGATACTCGTGGGACTATGGACATCCTACCCTTGTCCCTCATGATGAATTATGACGATGATTTGGCGCGATGTTAAATCAGATAGCCTTTTCGATAGTGGGACATAGGGGCGCAAGCGAATTTCACCCCCTTTCTCCACGTAGTGGGGATAAGGGGGCAGGGGGATAGGGGTTGATTTTACACCATCGGCAGACCAAACGGCTCGCCGTGTCCGACATACACCCGTTTTGCCCCGCTATTCTTCACTTTTTCCACACTGGCTATCAAATCGGCTTTGTTTTCTATCAGGCTATTCATCGCAGGTGTGCCTTTGAGATTGGTGAATACATCCCCCGCGATATAATCGCCATCGGAGGTCAAAAATCCCACCGACCCGCGCGAATGACCGGGTAAATGATGGACTATCGCATCGAATCCATATTCGCGCAAATTATCGCCTTCTTTGAGGATGATGTCGGGGGTGAATGTATCGAAATGGCGCACCCCCATTACCCACATCACCCCATTGAGAAAGACTTGGGTGATGAATCGGCGTTGCAAAAACATATTCCCCCGTTTAACCATGTCTATATCATCGGCATGAAGGGCGATTTTCCCGCCGAAGCGTTTTTTTTTTTTTTTTTCATTATCGGCATGGTCAAAATGCCCGTGTGTGAGGGCAATCAATACCATATTTTGCGGGGTGCATCCTGCTTCTAAGAGGGCAGTCTCCACTTGTTCGCGCCCCTTCATACCGCCTGTATCAATGAGGATGAATCCCTTATCGGTTTTGACTAGGTAGCAATTAACACCTGCGCCAAAATAGCTGGTGGTGATGGTTTGGATGGTATAGGACATGATATTTTTTTCTCCTTGATAAAATAAAATCACATCCTCACTCCATAAATCTATACGCAAAACGGGGCAGGGGAGTTTTGTGGGACATACGGGCAAAATGGCAACGGTGGGACATACGGGCGCAAGCGCCCTAGTACCCACCCTACGAATTGCCTGATTTGATGGGGGATTTTTGCATCTATTTCCCCCCAAAAAAATTAAATCGTAGGGTGGCATGTAGGGGAGGACTAGCGATAGCGTATGTCCTCCCGCATACACAACCAATTTTTATCAAAACCTGTTATAATCTATCAAAAAGGAGAATCTCATATGACAATTCCCCCCGTTGTTACTGTCCCATTACGCCAAGATGAAGGCGGTGCAATCCGCATCGGTGAGACGCGGGTTTTGCTTGAGATGGTGATTTATGCGTTTTTGCATGGGCGCACACCAGAAGATATTGTGCAATCGTATTCTAGCCTCAAATTAGATGATGTGTATGCTGTGATTACCTATTATCTACAAAATCGGGATGAGGTTGAATTATATTTAGCACAGGTCAAAGCCGATAGTGATGCGATTCGCGCTAAAATCGAAGCCTCACAACCGTCTATGATTGCGATTCGGGAACGCTTGCTCAAGAGAATATCGGAGCAAAAATGATACATCAGATTGCAACCGATGAAAATTTTGATGGAGATATTCTGCGCGGGCTATATCGGCATTTCCCAACGCTAGATGTTGTTCGTATTCAAGATACACAGTTGATGAGCAAACCAGACCACCTTGTTTTGGAATGGATTACACAACAAAATCGAATTTTATTAACACATGATGCTCGTACAATGCCTAATTTTGCATATTCGCGTGTTCAATTGGGAAAACTTGTGCGCGGTATATTTGTTGTAGATACATTTGCCCCCATTGGACTTTGTATCAATGAATTAGCGACCATCATCGGCGCAAGTGAATTGGCAGAATGGGATAATCTGGTGATATTTATCCCATTC
>CALDGT010001143.1 GCA_937942935.1 uncultured Chloroflexota bacterium
CGGTATTCACGACAGTTGAGCCATCGTATACGGTTGGGAATGATGAGGATGGGGTCTCAGTTTCGGTTTCGGTTTGGGATACGTGTGGCAGGGGTGCAAGCGGTTGTGCAAAAGCGCCCATCATCGGCATGACAAACAAAACGATGATGATAATCCACATAAATCGACGCATGAAAATCTCCTTTGTGATAAAAAATATCTTTCAATATATTACGTTGAAAACACCCCCATGCCAACAACCGCTTCCCCTACGCAGGGTCATTTTTTTGAATCATGCCATTTTGCAGTGGGGATATATGGGCGCAGGCACAGGTCATCGCATCAACGATGTCCCACTTGTTAGAAAAAAAGTCAGGTGCTAAACTAGGCGCTTATTGTGAACCATAAAATAGCACGTATATATAGGAAGAAACACCCCATCTCTCATGACCAAACCAATAACGACCATCATCACACCCCCGCATGGGTGGCAAGCCCTCAATTTTGTGGAAGTGTGGCAATACCGCGATTTATTATGGGTATGGACACGTAGCCAAATCAAAGCCCGTTATAAACAATCTATCTTGGGTGTCTTGTGGGCGGTGATTAATCCATTGGTGACGATGACCATTTATAGCACCGTTTTTAATGCCATTGCGCGTTTTCCGAGTGGCAATGTGCCGTATGCGCTATTCATCTTTGCGGCGATTGTCCCGTGGACTTTATTTCAGACCTGTGCTTTGGGGAGCATGAGTAGCCTGAGCATGAATGCGAGCATCATCAAAAAGGTGTATTTTCCGCGCCTCATCTTGCCGATGGTGAATGTGTGTATCAATTTATTCGACTTCATCTTTTATTTTCTCATTTTGGTCATCTTTATCGTGTTGCATAACCTCTTTGCGCCTCATCCGTTTGTGTTTGGGGGCGCGTTACTGGGGCATACCCCATTCATGCCAGCCCCACCCTTCATCATCAGCTTGTCGTGGGGTATTTTGCTCATCCCATTTTTTATGATACAAACCATCCTCACCAGCATGGGGATTGGCTTATTATTTGGGGCGTTTGATGCCAAGTTCCGCGATGCGGGGCGCATTTTGAGTGTGTTCGTCACCCTTTTATTTTGGGCGACCCCCATTTTATATAGCACCCAACAATTCGACTTTTTGG
>CALDGT010001144.1 GCA_937942935.1 uncultured Chloroflexota bacterium
CGTGGTGATGAATCCACTAACTGTATCGGCATCAGGAATAAATAATTGTGCAATCAAGGGCGACTGGCTCAAATCGGTGTCCGTGCTAGTGATGATTTGCGAGTTATCACCCATCGTCACTTGCGCCACGCCTATCACCTCAATTCCTGCTGTATCCACCACAATCATGCTATCTTGGCGATGTGTTTGGAGCATGGCTTGGAGCATCGGTTGGATGGTCGCGCTATCTAATGCGATGACGGCGGATGGCAACCCATCCAAAAAGGCAGTTTGAAGCGCAACAAAACGCTGATTCGCATACCATTCATCGGCACGGTCTAATACAGCCCGACTGCTTTGGAGTAACAAATTATCTTGTGAAATTTGAATCCCACCGACCAAATTCCGCGAGAGAATATACGCGCCAAGCATCGCCACAATAAGCAACACAATAAAAAACGGGGATAAAAATTGCCACCGCACCGAAAAAAATTTTGGTAGAGCCGTTGATTCTATTTCGTTCATAAAAAACTCCTAACAACTCCCGTATCCACGACTCTCGAATGTTAACGGGTCTACAGGCACATCATTAATTCGTACTTCGTAATGCACATGCGGTCCGCTACTGTTACCTGTGCTACCACTCCATGCGATAATGCTCCCCTTGCCCACATATTGCCCTACATTCACATTAAATGACGTGTTATGTGCGTAATAGGTGATGAATGCGCCACTTTGGACAATCACCAAATATCCATATCCCACCGTACTCCAATCGGCATACGTGATTTGTCCGCTATGGGTGGCATATACCGCAGACCCCAACGGGATAGCAATATCTATCCCACTATGATAAGGATGAAAGCGTTGCGTCAGAATGCCATCTACAGGATTCCCCGCAGGCGCACAATCTGTCCCGCTTGGGGTATAGGGAATCGTGCGCGGGGTGCCATCGTCATTAAATTCGGATGCTGTGGGCAACGGAGCAGATGGATTATATGGCAACGGCAAGGGTGGAGATGTGGGATAAGCGAATGGTGTTGGTAAAACACCTGTCTGGGATAAGTTTGGGCTGGTACGGGGCAAATACATCCCCAATGGTTGTAACCGATTATTCGACATCGGGTTTATAGGTGGCGCAAGCAAATACGCTTCTATGGCAGGATTCACCGCATAATAAGCAGGGATGGTCGCAGGAAATTCATATACAGTTGGCGTGCGATTTAGCGCAACAGTACGTGTATCGCCCGATTGATTCGCTGTTTGGCTAATGAGATACATCACCAATGCAGTAATACCTATAAAACCGAGTGTGATGGGCAAAATTAATTTGTGTTTATTCAAAAATCGGATTAGGGTTCGCATACCCCTTATTTTACACCCAAATGCGAATTGATGTAACAAAAATATATCGTTATGCACCAATATGAAGGGTAATTACGTAGTTATTATAGCCATCTGTATGAATACCCCAAATATTGGGGTATATACCCAAGAGACCATACAATCTTCACAATTTAGGTGCATAATGGTAGATGGATTTGAATTATTTTGAATGGAGCAATAATTCAATTGTATCCACAACCTAATAAAGGAGTTTCTCATGCAACAATCTGCAATTTCTATTGAGCATATTTCCAAGACGTATGGGACATTCAAAGCAGTAGATGACCTCTCATTTGAGGTAAATCGGGGCGAAATTTTCGCCATGCTAGGACCAAACGGCGCGGGAAAATCTACTACTATTCGCATGATACTCGACATTCTCCGCCCAGATACCGGGAAAATTGCTATTTTTGGTGAAAAAATTAGCGAAGAACTCAAACATCGTATTGGTTATTTGCCCGAAGAACGCGGGTTATACCGCGAAGTCCCTGTTATTGAAGTGATGACCTATCTTGGCACGCTCAAAGGGCTTGCCCGTCCCGAAGCTCAAAAACGCGGGATGCGCCTATTGGAGCAACTTGAACTCGCTGATAAAGCGAAGAAAAAGGTCAAAGAATTTAGCAAGGGTATGCAACAAAAAGTACAATTTGCAGTGACTATCCTTCACGAACCAGACCTCATCATCGTAGATGAGCCATTCAGTGGGTTAGACCCTGTCAATACACAACTCATTAAGAATATGGTCAAAGAGTTACGCCAAAAAGGGACGGCTATCGTCATGAGTTCGCATGAGATGTTCCAAGTCGAAGAAATGGCAGACCGCCTGCTCATGGTGAACCGTGGCAAATTGGCGCTCTATGGCGCAGTAGATGAAGTCCGTAAACAATATGCCATCCACGGGATTATTGTAGAGGGGCAAGGTGATTGGTCTGCACTCACGGGTGTTGAGTCGGTTGAACACGCCAGCAATAGCCGTAATGGGATACTACTTCGCCTAAAGCCGTCTGCGACAACCGACTCGGTACTCACCGAAATTGCAAGCAATCATGCCTACCATATCACCAAATTTGAGCAAGCGGTTCCAAGCCTCAATGATATTTTCATCGCTGTGGCGGGTGAACGGCTTGAAGATATTGAGGCGGAATATAAAGAAAAACTGAGTACAGGCACAAATCCGGTAGTCAAAAAACGCGGATTTTTGGGACGTAAGGCAAAGTAAAGGATAAATGCCAATGTCAAAAGTTATCCAAATTGCAATACGCGAGTATTTTTATAACATCCGAAAACCAGCATTTTTATTTGCGGCAATCGGGACACCTTCCATGATTGTTGGGATGTGGATTTTGCTGTTTGCCTCAGTAGCAAACCCCTCAGAACGCCCTCCTGTATCCCAAGTAGGGATGGTAGATTTGGTCGGCATCATTGACCCTGACCTACCCATAGAAAATACAGAGTTTTCGTTCACTATCACCTCATATCCAGATGAAGCAAGCGCCCGCGCCGATTTAGATGCGGGTAAAATTGAGGTTTACTTTGTGTTGCCAAGCGATTTTAAGCAATTTGGCACACTCCCTATTTATACCTATCGGGAATTGCCAAACGATTTTCAATATAATATCCGCCAATTAATTGTCGGCAACATCAGCGCGAAATCGGGCATTACGGACCTCCCCCTAGCCCGTCTCATGGATCCTGTGGTGGATACAACTTATACCATCCTCAATACAGGACGCACCATCAATAATGGAGGCATTGTATTCTCATTTTTAGCCCCATTTTTCTTCTCTCTCCTGTTTTGGCTTGCCATGCAAACCACAGGTAACTTGCTCATGAATGGGTTAGTAGAAGAAAAGAAAAATCGGATTATCGAAATCCTAGTGACCACTGTCACGCCAGCTCAGTTATTGCTTGGTAAAATTATTGGGCTTGGATTACTCGGTCTCACTCAGATAAGTGTTTGGGTTGTTGTTACTATTCTTGCCCTAACATTTGGTCCCCAAATCGAATTTTTATCTGGGTTGAGCAATATCCAATTACCCCCAGAGATGGTCGTAGCTGGTTTATTGTTCTTTGGCTTAGGCTACCTGTTTAATGCAGGGCTTTTGGCAGGCGCAGGGGTAATCGCAGGCAATGAACAACAAAGCAATCAATACAGCGCGTTCATTATGCTACCCGGTTACCTGCCACCTGTCTTTCTGATTGTCGAATTCATCTCAAATGCCAATGGACCCACTGCCACATTACTCTCGATGATTCCATTCACCGCGCCCTTCTCGATGGTTATGCGAATTGGGTTTGGTGTTGTGCCTATCGAGCAAATCATTATCAGTTTAGCTATCTTGCTGGTCTCGACAATTATTATAAGTTGGGCGGCAGGCAAAGTTTTCCGTTGGGGACTGTTGCTCTATGGCAAAAAAGTCAACCTCCGTGAATTATTGCGTGTCGTTGGTTCTCGTAAGGTCAGTTATGCCACATCTGCCACGCTATCAGAATCGAAAGGAGCAGAAGCCTAACATGGGACATTCATTTTGGAGTGTGTTCAAATACGAACTTAGCAGGACGATTAGAAAAAAGGGATTTCTGTTCAGCGCCTTTGCATTGCCTATTTTAGCCCTTATATTGGTCGCTGTTTTGCGTGGTATAACAGGCAATACAGACCCCACTCAACAATTGCTTGAGTTGACCTTTAATCTCGAAGGGGTGAATAAAGCAGGTAATATAGACCACTCTGGGTTATTTCCAGAAGTGGGAAATTTGGCAAAAGATGTGATGACCCGCTTTGATGATGAATCTGTCGCACGCGCCTCGTTAGATGCTGGTGAAATTGATGTGTATTACATCATCCCAGAAGATTATGAGGAATTAGGCGAGATTCAAGGGGTATTACCAGCATTTTCGTTATCACAAATCACAGCCGCCCCATTCAATATGTTATTCTTCAGTCAAATTGGTGAAAGTATTGCCCAAGAAGATTTAACCCTTTTGGGGGCATCTCCTAATTTTCAAGTAAATCTGCTCGAAAAAGAGGGGACAGAACGTGTTATGAACGAAGATGATAATGCGGCTACGGTCAACTTGTTTGCGATTCTATTTGTCCTTGCCCTATTTGGCACAAATGGTTATCTGATGCAAACCGTCATTGAAGAAAAAGAGACCCGTCTCATCGAAATTTTGCTATCATCACTCACACCACTCGCTTTGTTGACAGGCAAAATTTTAGCATTGGGGTTATTGGGTTTGATGCAATTGGCAATATACATCATCACCCTATTAATTGGTGTGAGTTTATTTGGCGGAGATTTGTCTTACTTGAGCAGTATGAATTTATCGGGCGGGACGATTGCCACTTTGGTGGTTTATTTCTTGCTCGGATACTTGCTCTTTGCGGCGGCATTTGGCGCAGTTGGGGCATTATCGTCTTCTATTAGCGAGGGTCCCGCATTAGCAACCTTCTTCATTTTGCCTGCCATGCTCCCCCTCATTATGAGTACCCCATTCGCACAAGACCCCAATGGTAGCACTGCGGTATTCATGAGTTTATTCCCACTCACCGCACCAATGGCGATGATTATGCGAACAAGTATCACCGATGTGCCAGTCGGCGAATTAGCATTGAGTATTGGTATTTTAGCAATCTCAGTGGTAGGAATGTTGTGGTTTGCGGCACGATTATTCCGCGAACATACATTGCTGGCTGGTGCAGGTTTCAAAATACGCGACCTTCCGCGTTTGGTCTTTGGTCGGTAAATAAAAATCTAACCTCTAAAAGTAAGGGCTTGCCATGGCTGGCAAGCCCTTATCACTCTATCTATATAAAGGGCAAAAAAACGTTCATGCCCATGTAATCAAATGGGGTTGGAATGGGGTGGTGAGCAATTCATGTTTGGGCAAAATCCGCACCGAAATGCCTCTATCGCCACTCGAATCATATCTCACTTGTGCCTTAAACGTATAAACAGAACCCTCTGCCTTGCCATTCGATTTCATCTCGATAGATTCGCTGGTCGTATCGTTGATTTGTCCACGCAAGTCCAAGCGCCCATAATACAATTCAACCCGCACACTCTCTGGCTTTAAGTCACCCAAATTCACCGAAGCAGTGACTTCGATATTTTCTGATACTTTCACTTCTTGGTCAGAAATGGTGACAGAATTCACCTTAATTTTATTCCACGCCTTACCCAAACTCATACGCCATTCTGCATATGATTTAGCGACCTCATTTTCTGGCGATTTCATCTTGCGGGTGAGGTCAAAGAGTGGCATATAATACTTTTCAGCATATTCTTGCACCATACGGCGTGTGTTGAATACGGGTGCAAGATGCTTCATTGAAGCCTTCACCTTATCGAGCCATTCACGAGGAAGACCATCACGCCCACGATTATAGAAGGTGGCTATCAGGTCATTTTCTAACACATTCAACAAGGCTTGAGCTTCGATGCGGTCTTGGTGTTCCCAATTTTCTTCATCGTATTCTTCGCCATTGCCAATTGCCCAACCGACATTAGACCCAAAATCGGCGTAGGCTTCTGCCCACCAACCATCGAGAATACTAAAATTCAAGCCACCGTTATAAATGACTTTCATCCCGCTTGTGCCACTAGCTTCTTTTGGACGACGTGAGTTATTAAGCCAAATATCCACCCCTTGCACCAAATACCGCGCAATAAGCATGTCATAATTTTCTAAAAAGACAATTTTATCGCGGAATTCTGGCAAGTGTGCCACGCGCACAATTTCGCGGATGAAGGCTTTACCCGGTTCATCGTGAGGATGTGCCTTGCCCGCAAAAATAAATTGCACTGGGCGGTCTGGATTATTCACCAGACGGTTAAAGCGGTCTAAATCTTCAAAGAGGAGGGTAGCGCGTTTATAGGTCGCAAAACGGCGTGCAAACCCAATCGTGAGCGCATCTGGATTAAGAACTTCCTCTGCGTGTTCGATTTCAGATTGTGGTGCGCCACGGCGAACCAATTGTTGGCGTAAGCGTTGACGAGCAAATGCAACTAACCGTTCACGGCGACGTTCATGTGTGCGCCACAATTCACCATCGGGGATAGAATCTACAGTTTCCCACACAGCAGGGTCAGATTCATTGGTGCGCCATTCTGGGCTTAAGTAACGGTCAAATAAACCCGCCATTTCGCCACTCACCCATGTCAGCATGTGAACGCCATTGGTGATAGAATCAATCGGCACTTCTTTTTCTGGCACATCAGGATAAACATAATTCCACATCTCGCGGGAAACACGTCCGTGTAATTTTGCCACACCATTCGCCCCAGACGAGAAATTGAGCGCCAAAAGTGCCATTGAGAATAATTGGTATGTCCCCATATCCTCACGCCCCAAATCAATAAATTGTTCGCGGGTGAGTCCCAAATGGCGCATCAGGTCGGTAAAATGCTCATCAATCAGGTCAAATCCAAACCGTTCTAAGCCCGCAGGCACAGGGGTGTGGGTGGTGAAGATATTTGAGAGTTTAGAAATTTCTTTTGCTTGACCAAATGTTAAGCCATGTTCGGTCATCAATTGGCGCACACGTTCCAACGCCAAAAATGCCGAGTGACCTTCGTTCATGTGGCAAACAGTGGGGCGCAATCCGAGCGCATCTAAGGCGCGAATCCCGCCGATGCCCACCAAAATTTCTTGGCGAATACGGGTGCGTCTGTCGCCACCATATAAACGGTCTGTGAGGTTACGGTCTTCTACACGGGGGTTGTCATCAATATTGGTATCGAGCAAATATAAGGCGATTCGCCCGACTTGCACCTTCCAAATCTGTGCATACAATTGGCGACCCGGTAACTGGACATTAATTTTTATCGGTTTGCCTTCCCCATCGCGTTGGAGGGTGATGGGCAATGTCGAAAAATCGTTGATGGGATACAATTCTTGTTGATACCCATCTGCATTGAGGTATTGTTGAAAATACCCCTCTTGATACAACAACCCAATGCCAACAAGGGGCAATCCCAAGTCACTGGCGCTTTTGAGATGGTCGCCACTCAAGACACCCAACCCGCCCGAATAATTTTGCAAACATTCAGTCAAGCCAAATTCCATCGAAAAATAAGCGATAAGTGGGCGTTGAACACCTTTATAATTTTTCTCGAACCACTTATCAAACCATGTATTTTTTGCCCCTACATATTCATCGAAAGAGGCTAAAACCCGATTGTAATTTGCCATGAATGCCGCATCTTTTTGGACTGCATCCAACCGTTCTTGGCTCACCAATCCCAACATCCGTACAGGATTGCGTCCAACTTCGAGCCATAAATCATTATCAATCCGCGCAAACAACCGCGCAGTTTCATAATCCCATGCCCAGCGCAGGTTATACGCCAGTTCTTGAAGTCGAGCCAATTTTTTGGGAATATCTGGCACGACATTAATTGTTGCTACAGGTTTTACCATGAACAAGAAACTCCTGTTTCGTCTTAAACACTACTTTTTGTATGTGAATAAAGTTATAAACACACAAAAATCGTTTCAAGCATAGCGTGTTTAGCCGATGTGCGCTAGTTCAAAGTATACAAATTCTAATGATATTAGGGTGATATATGGCACTTTTTTGAGTGATATCTGGCTAAATGTGGGATAACTTGTGATAAATTTCTCTTTCAACACCCTATTTATCTGCTACAATGTGATTAAGAGGAAATTATTCACAATAATTCCTGCATAGAGTCAAAAGTAGCCTAAGGAGTAACACATGCTCAAAAAACAAAGTGTCGAAAAAGGCAAATTCATCAAAGTTACCTTCTATACACACGCCATCAAAGAAGCCACAACTGCCTTTTTAGTTGGCGACTTTAACGAGTGGAATGAAACTTCTCATCCAATGGACAAACTCAAAGACGGGCGCTTTAGCCTTGCGATTAAGGTCGCACCCGGTAAAGAATATCAATTCCGTTATCTGATTAATGGTGAATGGCATAATGATTGGGAAGCCGACAAATATGTGGCAAATCCCTTTAGTGGTGATAACTCGGTAGTGGTTGCAACCGCATAAGATGATTACCCCTATTTGATGCTGTAGGGGCTTGCCATGGCAAGCCCCTACAAGGGATGTTAGTTTTTATTTGCGTTTATACCCAACATGTGTACCGTTGGGGATAACCTTATTCTCAAATGGCTTAAATTGCGACGGGGATAAATCTGGGCCCAAAATCACATTGCGCCCAACAGTAAATCCGGGTGGGACATGCGTATTTTTACCCACACAGGTAATGCCCAAATCACCACCATTTTCGATTCTGCCCACTCGTGCGCCCTGACGCACCACCGCGATTTTGTCCATGATGCACCGTTCTACAATTGCCCCTGCTTCAACATACGCATCATTGAGCAAAATAGATTCGCGCACAACTGCACCCGGTCCAACATACACACCGGGCGATAACACAGACCGTTCTACAATCGCACCATCGGCGATGGTTGTCCCATCGGTGAGCAAACTATCGCGGATGATGGCATTGTTATGAATCCGCACAGGAGGGCGTTCTTCGCTTTTGGTGTGAATAACCCATGTGCGGTCATTCAAATTCATAGATGGTGGCGCTTGTAACAAATCCATGTGCGCTTCCCAATAAGCATCAATCGTCCCGACATCAATCCAATACCCACCATACGGATAGGCATAAACATTCATATCGCTGTTGACCATTTTTGGGATAATATCCTTGCCAAAATCGTGGCTAGACCCGCTATCTTCATGGTCTTTGGAGAGCATTTCTTCTAAGACACTGTATGAGAAGACATAAACACCCATACTCGCTAAATTGCTCGGTGGATTTTTTGGCTTCTCAACAAAATCGGTCACACGATAATTTTCATCTGTCGCCAAAATCCCAAAGCGATGTGCTTCGTCTAATGGCACACGAATGGTACACACAGTACAATCTGCGCCCTTTTCGCGGTGGAATTGCACCAACACATCATAATCCATCTGATAAATATGGTCTCCAGAGAGGATAAGCACATATTCTGGGCGACCATTCCGCACAAAGTTCATGTTTTGAATGACGGCATCGGCTGTGCCTGCATACCAATCGGTATCAAAATACCCTTTATAGGGTTGCAAAATCTGAACACCGCCTGTAAAGGTACGGTCTAAGTCCCAAGGGCGACCACGCGCAATATGGTCAATCAGGCTATGAGGGCGGTATTGAGTGAGGATTAACACATCAAATATGCCAGAATTGACACAATTGCTAAGGGTAAAGTCTATAATCCGATATTTACCACCAAATGGGACGGCAGGCTTGGCGCGTTTTGCAGTGAGGGTAGCCAAGCGTGTCCCTTCCCCACCTGCTAAAATGACGGCTTTGATTTTCATAGGTTCGCATCTTTCTCCAAGTTAGACATGACAAATCATGCCCCTACAATGAATTTGGACATCCCAATAATGTCCACAAAATAAAATAGACATGAATTATCATGTCATTACAATGACACAATTATGATTTTTTAGCAATAGCTTTTTGATACATCTCAATATATTTTCGGGCGCTCGCATCCCAACTGAAGTCTTGTTGCATCGCCCGTTTTTGCATTCGTTTCCATACATCTGGTTTATCTCGATAGGTGTTATATGCCCAACGCAATGTGCCAAAAACAGCTTCGGATTCTTCCCATTGAAAGACAAATCCTGTGCCACGCTCGGCTTTATCGCCATCATAATTTTCAACCGTATCAGCAAGCCCACCTGTTTCACGCACTAAGGGCAATGCCCCATAACGCATCGCCACCATTTGTCCTGTGCCACACGGTTCAAAATGACTAGGCATAAGAAATAAATCGCATCCTGCATAAATTTGTTGTGCTACTGCGCCATCATAACTCAATTTACACCGTGTATTTGCAGAATAAGTACGTTCTAAACGGCGCAAATCTTCTTCAACCTCATCTTCACCCGTCCCCAAGACCACAATTTGAACATCATATTGTGAGAGCATTCGCCATAATGCGGGAACAGCCAAATCCATCCCTTTTTGCCAAACTAACCGGCTCACAACACCAATCAAAAGCGTTTCATCACGGGTTGGTAATCCAAGCGAAGATTGTAGATAGCGTTTATTGAATATTCTTTTTTCTTCAACATCATTCACCGAAAAATGTGTGTTGATATTAGGGTCGGTAGCAGGATCCCACAATTTGACATCTATCCCATTCAAGATACCATACAAATCGTTAATCCGTGTGCGAATAAGACCATCTAACCCATAGCCCATATATGGATATTGTATTTCGGTGGCATATCGTGGGCTAACCGTAGACAACATATCGCTGTATGCCAACGCAATCCCTAACATATTATCGGTCAGGTCTTGATACACCAAATCAGGGTGATGCCTACCATGTATGCCCGATTGGAATAACCAGCCACCTACATGGTCGCCTTGATAGGCTATGTTGTGAATACTCACGACACTCGCCAATTTGCTCCAACGGGGGTCATTTCGGTTTTGAAAAATGAGAAATGGCAATAATCCTGTATGCCAATCATTCACATGGGCAACATCTGGAAACCAGTTGAAGCGCACGCTCATTTCCCACATAAAACCCATCACAATTTGGTTGAAAAAGATAAATCGCGGAGAATCCCAATTCCATTCGGTGTATACGGTTTTCTCATTTCCAAAATAGGGATAGGCTTGCAAAAAATAAATTGGAACACCATCATAAACTGTTGTATAAACTTTTACATCGGCAACCCCTTCCCGCAATGTCACGCTAAAGGTAAATAAATGAGAAATCTGGTACTTATCGTGCTTAATAAAGCCATAACCGGGTAAAACCACTCGTGCATCTATTTTCGCTTCGCGGAGTGCGGCGGGCAAAGATCCCACCACATCCGCCATCCCACCCACCTTAGCAAATGGAGCGACTTCTGCGGCAACAAATAAAACATTCATAATTTTTCCGTCCCCTTCTGCCCTCAATCGGCATACAAGCGATAATCTATATCTGCCAAACCGTATGCTTCGTCGGCAGACAATGGCAACGATACATCTTTGCTCAGGCTTTCGGCTAAACGGTTAAAATGCTCATAAAACTCATAAAATCGTGCGATAGAATATTCGCGCTCTTGCATGATAGTGACATGAAATAACCAATCGGATGTTTGCAATTGCATCAATTGACGCGCCATGCGATTAAGGGTTTGTTTTTGGGTCTCTGTTGGCGTTGAATATTCATTGGCAAGCGCAATCATACGCGATTCGGTTTGGCTCAACATACGCCACATCCAAGCCGTTTCTGCGTTGCTCCACAAGAAATGACCGCCACCATATCCCCAAGAACTTTCGGGCAGAGATACGGTAATTTTTGGCGGATATTGTGCCAAGTATGCGCTAGGGGTAAGCATTTGAATTTCGGGATTAGTCGCCAAATGCCGAATCACTTTGCCCAACCATTGAATCCCCTCAAACCAGCGATACCCAAATAAATCGGTGGGGAATGTCGAGGCAACTAAGCCAATCTCATTCGACTCATTATAAAATTGGCGTAAAGTATCGCCCACAATATGCACAAAATGTTCGGCGTGTTGGTCTACTTTATAAGATGCCCATTCTGGATGATAAAAATCTTTGTGGATTAAATCTACTTTGGCACCTGTCACACGCCAATAACGTAATCCGCCAGAACCCGATTTTTTACGGAGTTCCCGATAATCAAAATCGCCCGGGTACCCCCAATCATTGCTCCAAACCTGTTGCCCTGTGCGGTTGTCTCGTCCGATAACGGCAACCCCAGATGATTTATGTGCCTCATTTTCAACCCAATAGGGTAGCAAAGTCTTAATTTGCTTCCGCATGGGGATTTGCACCATCGGCGGGGTCATATAACGCCGTTTGACCTCACCATATAAACCGAGTACATCCCCCGATGCGACACCAATTGGTTGCCCCCCAGTAATAGGATGGGCTTCTGTAAAAAAGTATTTGAACCCGTTATCAGCAAGGATTTTTTCCATGCTCGGTTTATAAGCACATTCTGGCAACCAAATCCCTATAGGTGCAGACCCAAAATGGCGTTGATGTATCTTTTTAGCATAGCTTATTTGGGCTTGAATACCTTTGTTATCTAACAATGGCAAATAAGCGTGTGTGGTGGCGCTCGTCATTAACTCAACAAACCCCGCCTCTGCCAAATGCGTATACCCACCAATAATATTCCGACTAAATCGCTTATTAAACGATTCGCGCAAGCCTTCATACCACGACTTATACCACCCCGCCAAAAAATGCAGATGAGTGTCGGGTGATTTTTCGCCAAAATGGGCAAGGTCATGCTCTGCAAACCGAATTTTTTCTTGAAGATACTGGTCAAAGTGTTCTAAATGGGCGGGGTCTGCTAATTGTTCAAGCAAAATAGGCGAAAAGCCAATGGCTAGGCGATATGGAACACCATCGTGTTTGAGGTCATGAAGCGTGTTTAATAGAGGTAAATAGGTCTCTGCAAGGATGTCATAAAACCATGTCGCGCCATAGTAGCGGTGTGGTTGAACATGAGGCAGATGGCTATGTAGCACAAATGTAAAATGTCCGATTGCGCTCACAAGAAAAACTCCTCATAATTTTATTTCGATTAAAAGGTCGCTTATATGTTAAGCGATTTTCGCACATTGTAGCGCCAATATGTGAGAGGCGCAAATTTTATGTGTGAATCATCACTAATTTGTAAGGATACAAGATGCCACATCAATTACCCTTTTTCGGCATTGAGCAAGGCTAAGAGACAATTGGCAAAATACATGTCACGGTTGTTCCACTACCAATTTCGGTCTTGAGGACGCTCACATAACCGCCATGTGCTTCTGCCACTTTTCTGGCGATGAATAACCCCTGCCCCAACCCACGCGGGTCTATCAATTTGCCTTGTGCATTGCGTGGCTCACCCCGATAGAACTGCTCAAATACATGTGGTAAATCTTTTTGAGAAATCCCCACGCCATTATCAACCACATCAATTCGCATATAACGATGATCTTGGGCATCTATGCCCGCCATAATCACCACATGCCCACCCGATTCGGTATAATGCACCGCATTTTGGAGCAAATGACCTAATGCCCAGCGCAGGCGTTGTTCATCACCGATGAGGCGCAATGCCGATGAATCACGCAACATCACCATCACATCGAGTCGTTTGCGCTTAACCTCTGGACTAGCACCATTCACCACAGACCATAATAGTGGTTCTAATAAAACAGATTCGCGCCGAATATCAAATGAGCCAGCACCCAATTCAGAGACATCCAACAATTCAACTATCATGCGGTCTAATACATCCACATTGCGGATGAGGGTTTCAAGTGGGCGTTGCATGGCTTCTTTATTTTCGGATGGGATATGTCGAAGCACATCTGCCATCCCTTTAATCGCTGTCATAGGGGTTTTAAGTTCGTGTGATAATGCCGTGACAAATTGAGTCCGCAGGCGTTCTGTGAGTGCTTCTTGGGTAATATCGCGCAGAACAATCATCGTCCCAAGTCGCTCCCCTTTATTATTGGCAACGGCGGCGACTTGCGCCCCCAAAATACGGTTATTCACCTGTACCTTATTGGGTTCACCCAACGGGACAATTTCGCTATCGAGCGCCTGTGTTTGATTATACGCATCAAACAAGCGTCCCAATTCGGTATCTCTAAAATTTTTATATGTCCCCATCAATTCATGGGCGGCTTTATTGATATAAACAACTTTGCCCTCTAAATTTTGCATGATGATACCCTCTGTGATATTGGCGAGGATACCATCTAGCTGTTCGACATCGTGTTGTTTTTGGCGCAAACTCACCTTGAGTTGGCGATTTTGCAAAGCGATAAGACGAGCTTGCTTAATTTTTGCTTCTAATTCGGCTTTACGACGTTGGCGGGCTTCGCGCTCACTTTCGGCGTGAGCGCGTTGATTGAGGGTGGCAAACAAACGACTAAATAAGCGTTCTGTCGCCGCCCCCAATTGATTAACTCGGTGTAATACCCCGCCCACCTCTTGCGCTTGGTCGTTTGCTTTGTCGCTCATCCCTTATGCCTGTGGGTCTTTTGGCGGTTCGGTAGAGGTCGCCTCTGGTTTGGGGACATCGGCGGGTGGTGTTTCTGTGGGTTTAGGTGTTTCTGTGGATGGTGTAGCAGATGTTTCGACTGGTTTTGGCACATCCAGATTCATCATGTGTGGTGGTTTAGATGGTTGTGTTTTGGCAGTCGCATCTACAGGCACAGGTGGCGGCGCTGTTTCCACTTTGGGTAACTCGACCTTTGGTAACTCGACCTTGGGTGGCTCAACCTTTGGAGGTTCTTCTTTGGGTGTTTCGGCTTTTTTGCGGTTGATAATATCATATAAAATCGTCCGCAAACGGTCAAAGTCGGGGAGTGGCTTATTAATCACCGCATCTACCCCAAAATCTTTTTTCATTTGGTTCATTTCATCTTCGCTCATGACAAAGGCAGTCATCAGCACAATTGGGATGTGTTTCAGTTGGGCAACAGTGCGAATCCGCGCAGAGATTTCGTTGCCACGTTTACCGGGCATCCGAATATCCATCAACGCAAAGTCGGGCAATGCGCCTTTGTATTGTCCAGATTCAACGCTATCTAACCAATCCCACGCCTTCTGTCCACTTTCATATGCCATCGGCACATTGCCCCATACCTGACACATCATGGATACCAGACTGCGAATATCTGCTTCATCTTCGACGATTAACCAGTTCAAGTTTCGCCCCTTCTTCCTTTTGCACATATTTTGAGATTTATTATAACGCTAACAAGCGAGAATCGAAAGTTTTTCCTATCATTTTCCTAAAATTCGCCATAATACGCCTAAATGCGGTAAAATTTTTATTGTAGAATAGTAGCAGTTATGTTTGACAATATGGAAAAGTGAGGAAGCCTCTTGTCTACTTGGATGGTTGTAGAAGATGAGCCAGATATTTATGAAGTGTTGATGGCGATGTTTGGGATATGGGGCATTGATGGTGTAGCATTTGTAGATGGTGAAGAAGCCATCGCATGGATTGAAGATGTAGACAATGGGCGCTTTCAGGGCGAATTGCCAGAACTCGCCTTGCTCGATATTCGTTTACCCGGTGAAATTCAGGGACCAATGGTCGGTGAACGCCTGCGTAAAAGCCCGCATCTGAGTCAGATAGCAATTGTCTTTGCCACAGCCTATAAATTGACCCCAGACGAAGAAAAAGCAATTATGGCACAAGCTGGGGCAGATAAACTCATTTATAAGCCATTACCCAAATTTGCCGAATTGCAAAAATTATTAGAAGACACCATCACAGCCCGTCGCACAGCGACCACTACAACACCAACGACGACATCACCAACAGAAACGAAAACACCTTAACTCTCGGTAGTCATCTGTTATGGAGCGACTTTTATGCGAAATG
>CALDGT010001145.1 GCA_937942935.1 uncultured Chloroflexota bacterium
ATCAATTTGTTGCAAAAGAATATCGCTCATCGCCATCATATCCTTTGTATATCAGAATACACAAAACCAACGAAAAACGCCGACCATCATCCCCTTATTATGGCTTGTTGCCATTGGGCGATGGTCGGCAATGCCGTATCAAATACCAATCACCCTGCACCACCATCAGGGGGGATATTCAATGGCACATACGGACCTTCCGCCCACCATGTGGGATAAACGGCTCGTTGAACACTGAAATAGTCGTCCAAAATACGGCGGGCAATTGGTGCAGATACTTGCGACCCCTCCAGCGATTGTTCAACCATCACCACAACCGCAATTTCGGGATTGTCGGCGGGGGCATACGCCACAAACCACGCATTCGGATAACGCCCTGTTTGAGCAGTACCCGTTTTGCCACACACACTATACGGCGCAGTCAATTCGGTATAACTATATTCGCTTTCGCTACTGATAAACCGTCCATACGCTGTGCCTAAAAGTTCGTTGGTCGTCACACCGCACATGCCTGTTTGGATGGCTTCTAATACGCCTTCATTGAATCCAAATTCATTTAATACCTGTGGGCTAAATGTTTGTACCACGTCAACCCCATCTGTCCCGCCAATTTGTTTGACCAGTGACGGGCTATACACTGTCCCACCATTGGCGATAGATGCCACAACCACACCCATTTGCAACGGCGGAAGGGTCACATCCCCTTGCCCAACCGCTTCAGATACCGCCGCATCTACACTACCGGGGACAGGAATCACACCGGGCGCTTCACGGAAAATCGCACTCAAGCCATAGGTGCGCGTTAACCCCATACGCCGACCATATTCGGCTATCATATTCGGATTTTTTTCTAAAAAGAGACGTGCGCCAAATTCCCAAAAGAACGGATTGCACGATGTCATTAAGGCTTCGGATGGGGTAATCATCCCCGCAGGTGGATATTCATCCGTTACGCGCCAATCGGGGCGCGGGGAACGGGTATCCCCATATTTTGCCCCATCCCAATATAAGTCGCAATTAAATTGCTCAGATGGCACAGTTAAGCCCTCATTCAATGCGGCGGCGAGGGTGATAATTTTGAATACCGACCCCGGAGAGGCTTGTTCGCTGGCGGCACGATTCCGCAATGGTTCGCCACCAGTCGTCACACTCAACATCGCCGCCAACACATTCCCCCTGTCCTCTGTGACCGATTCGGGACTAAATAAATTCGGTTGAATAAATGGATAACTGGCGAGCGCCAAAATTTCGCCTGTTTTCACATCCAAAACCACCGCCGCCCCCCCCGTTGAGACACTCGCCCAATTGGGGTTAGCGGTGATAAAGGCTTCATTGAGTGCATTGGCGGTGATTTCTTGTAAGCGTGCATCAATGGTGAGGGTGACAGGCACAGGTGGCGTGCCTGCGCTCCCTGCTAATTCGCGCAATACGGTCCCGCTAGAATCTACAATCCGCAAGACACTGGCAGGCTTGCCCCCCAATTGTGATTGATATGCCGATTCAATTCCATACAACCCAACAATATCGCCTTGTCCATAGCCGAGCGCGGTATATTGAGCCAATTGTTCGGCGGGGATAGGTCCGACATACCCAACAACATGCGATGTCATGCTATTCCCTTTATAAATGCGATGCGGATTACTCTCAAAGCCTTGTTGCACCCCACATACACTGGATAATGCCGAAAAGTTGGCATTAAAAATATCGGTATTCAATTCACCCAAAAAGAATACCGTCTCGCTGTTATAGGGTTGCAATTGACTTTCGATGAGGCGCATGGGGACACGCTGTAAATTTGCCAATAATTCGATACATTGTTGCTCACCAACCATCCGCCCACGCGCCGAATAAAATCCGGTGGTTGTGCCATTATATGCCAATGCTGTCCCATTTCGGTCATAAATGGTGGCACGCGGACTAGGACGTGATTCGACACGGATTTGTGCGCCACTGATGAGCGTATCAAAAATATCCATCGTAGACCACGCGATTTTCCAACCATTGGGGGTATTAATGAGGCGGATGATTCGACCAGCATCGGTAATTTCGCCAAATGTATTCGATACAAAAATCACATCATACGTCACCATCGCAGTCATACCCTGTAATTCGGTTGCGGTGATGGTATAGCGCAATTCAGTCAATGCGAGAGTATCGGCAACGGTTTGGTAGCGATTGGTGAATACTTGTAAGGGATATTCATCAACCCCGTTGATTTGATTTACTGTCACATAACCATACATGCGTTCATAATCTTTGGCGCTCCATGCTTCTAAAAAGGCGTTGACAACCTCTTGGGGTGCTGTTTGCGCCCATGTGGGTATAATAGATAGGCTCATCCCTATCCACAATAAAATGATGATGATACGTTGACGATATGTTTTCAAATCGGTTATCCTTTACCATACATTTAGCACAAGCGTATTTTAGCCCTATGCCAAAACACACCCATTCAATTATTCTATAGAGAAGTATTCAAAAAAAGCTAGGTATGGTGGGAATAGCGTAGGGGAATAAACGGAATAAGGGCTTCTGCAAATTCAGAAGCCCTGGACCTCGTAAAAAGTAGTTCTAAAAGAGTACGTCACTTATCTTGGAGGGGGATATGACTTTAGCGTTACTCTATACAA
>CALDGT010001146.1 GCA_937942935.1 uncultured Chloroflexota bacterium
GGTATTAATCGGCATCTTTATCCCGTTAATTTTGATGCTCATCCCTGTATATTTCGTCATTGTTCGTGTTCCACCCAATAGCTCAAAGCGGTTAAATCCATTATTTATTTTGTTCACCTTATTTTTGGCAGGTTCATATTTTTTGTTGATGCTCAGTCCCATATTGAACAATATTATTGTTTTGTGGATTAGCGCCGATTTACTCATGCTAGGGGCAATCATCGCTGTGTGGGATGCGATGGATGCGGGTGAGTCGCTCCTGCCTGATATGCTCCGTTCTTTTATATCCTCTTTTTTGATGATAATCATTGTGGTGGGGCAGGTATTGGTGATTATGCCAGCGATGACCCAGACAACCATCATGCTGATACTCGCCCTCATCACGACAGTGATTGTGGTCTTTGCATTTGAAATCCCCCTTCAAAATGGGTTAGATGCAATTATTCTTTCGCGCTTTCCGCGTGTCCGTCAGGGACGACAAGAAGCCCGTCTCGCAGAAACAATCGCTATCCGCCGTGTTGAAAATCCTGCTTTAGATGATGAAGCTGAATTTATCCGTTATACCCGTCGCGCCCTTAGCCATTATGGTGATTTATCCAAACTAGCGACCAGCCCTCTCACTAACTTGACCATTATCCAACACCGATTAGCTGGGCGGGGAGTGCCAGATGATAGCCTAGAACGCGCCAAAGAATTAAAAAATTTGCTTCATGAATGTATTTTGCGCCTCAAACCGAATGGGGCAGAGTTTGGCACATCCGATGAATGGCGACATTATAATGCGCTGTATTTTCCGTATGTGGCGGGGTTAAAGCCGTATCGTTTGCGTGCGATGAATCATCATGACGAACATGCCGAAGTGTTAGCATGGTTTCGGTCACAAGTGCCAGAACGCACACTCTATAATTGGCAAAATGTCGCCGCCACGCTCATCGCCAAAGATTTGCGAGAACGGAATTTGTGAATTTGGCACTGTTTGGCAGTGTTTTTCGTGGATTTGGCAGTGATTTATCTCGTATGCTGTGGATATTGGTTTTATTTTTTATCCACAGAAAGGGATGTGCAACATGAATAAGTCACTCAAATTTTGGTCAAATTGGTTATTACTCGCTTCAGATGGGATGATTTTATTCGGGTTATTGATGGTCTTTGCGCCCGATTTTTTCCGTAATTCAATCTATCGCTTATACACCGATTTTTATTATGCGCGGGGTGGGGCATTTGAGGCGATTCCTAGTGTGGACATGACGTTACAAATTTGGATTTATGCGTTGGCTGGCGCAATTTCAATCGGTTGGATGGTTGCTTTAGCGATGATTATTCTTATCCCATTCAGACGTGGCGAAAAATGGGCATGGTGGGCGGTCACTGGCTCGTTATTAACATGGTTTGTGTTAGATTGTCTTGGTTCAATTATCTATGGCATGTCCATTAACTTAATCATCAATGTTGGCGCATTGGTGATGTTTACCATCCCACTAGCGATGACCTATCGCACATTTTTTGGTGCGGAAAGTGCGAAAGAGGCTTTAGCCCCATCGAAAATGGGTGCATAAATAATAATAATTAGCGGGCATGATGGTTCATGCCCCTACAACCCCATCCCCCTTTATTCTGGCGCACTCACTTCCCCTTGCACTGCCCACCATTCGCCAATCCGCAACGCGCCCCATGTGAGTAATGCGAATATCCCCAAACCGACTAATGCAGTTGGCAAATAGTCTCGACCTGTTCGCATGTGGTTGTAGATATTGATAATCCACCACACAAACCCCATTATTCCTATCAATCGCACCATAAAAATGACCCCGCTTACCACACTCGCATTTTGTGTAGATACAGACCCACCCACACCCAAAGCCGCCGTGAACATGGCATCTATCATGGTATAGACGACAAATATGAGCGATAAAATGGTGCTATGCCATAATATGGGGGATAATCCGAATGGTGCTGATGCTAACCGAATTCCTGTGAATGGTTCTATGCTTAGGGTTATGAGGCATACTGCGCCAATTCGCAAAAAAGCGACCATCGCGTGGTCTCCCCAAAGAGCGACCAATGATGCCCACCACTTTCCCAATACAATTTGACGTGCGTCCACATTGGTGAGGAGCAATACTTCCCATGTGAGTCCCTTGCGTTCTCGTGTGATACTGTTGCTAGATAACCCCAATGTGATGAGGATGACAATGAGATATAGCGAGACATTCATCACGATGAGGGCGACAAATCCTAATTCGATTAAATTATCTGCAAAGGCTGTCCCAACAGGATTCCATGTCATTGGCAGACCAAAAATCACCAAAATCATGAAATAAAAGGTGATGAGGACAGCAGGCAAAAGCATCAAAACAGCTAGGATAATCCACGCCGTCCCAGACCGACTTTTTTCGAGGATATACCACTGATGGCGGAGTTCGGCTTGGGTGATAACATCTTTCACAAACCACCACCCGCGCCGTTTTGAGATTTGGGTCATGGCTAGTCCTCATCACTCGCTGGTGCTGTGAGATAATTTTCGAGCAAACTCGCATATTTCACCACATCTGAATCGCGCTTCATGTTCCCTGCCAATGTGACCCAACCGTTATAATGATGCCGATGAAGGGTTTGCATGATGTTGAGGGTCTCGGTGTCGAGCGCAAAAGCGAGAGAATCGGCAACTGAATCTAATTCGGGTGGGTTTGGGTCGGATGGATGACGGCGATAGGCGATTTGCATATAACCAATTTTATCCAAACTTGTGGCTAAACTTTCGATGATGTCATTTTCTTCCATGCCCATATTAAAAGTATTTGCACCAATTTTGAGCATAGGATGATTTTTATTATCTTCTAAAACACGTCCACCATGTGCCAATTTGTGGAGTAGGTGGGTGGTATACCGATTGCCGACCATGAGATACAGGTCAATCCCAAAGGCATTGGCAAAATCGCATAGGGTGGTACGGAGCATGGTGACAAGCAATTCGACTTCGAGTTCTACGGTAGATTTATAAGGATGCAAATCGGGTAGGCGCGGGGTTTGGATGGTTTGTGGCATAAAAATAACCCCACTCGCGCCCAAATCTACCGCAAGGGTCATGGCTTCGCGCAGGGTGATGATGGCTTGTTCACGCATATCATAATTGGGATGGAGTAAATGAACACCACCAACATGCACCGCCGAAACAGTGAGGCGTGTTTCTTCTAGGGCGCTCATTAGGGTGGTCATACGTTCTGGCAAACCAGCGAATGATACTTCTATCCCTTCAATGTGCATCCTCTGAGCCTGTCTGAGCTGAGATAATAAATTATCACCCGGTAACAGGTGTTCTTGAACAGCAAGGCGGATGTTATTCATGGGTTTTGTATCCTTCTACAAATTTTCCCCAGTGATTACGGCGGGCGGGGACGCTGATAAATTCAAAACTAGGCAACCAAATGCCTGTCAATTTTCCACCATAAACACACCCTGTATCAATCCCAAAAACACGGTCTTTGTAATTAAATGGTTCTTGTTCTTCAGAAAGGTCTTTATGTCCCACGATAATCGGCTTATCTTCATTGTAATAGGTATACCATGGGTGTTCATAATTTTTATTCAAGTAAGATGTCGCCCCCATTGTGCCAATTAAGACACGCCCCTGCTGATTATCGAGCGAGATATTCGGCTCAAAATACGCATGAACGAGGAGTGCCTCATCTAGTATTTTATGACGAGGCAACCCCGACATATATTTAATCGCCCCATGATACAGTTCATCGAGTTGCCAACGGGTATGAAGCATGGAAAGGGGCGGGAGTAATTCGCCTTTATAAGCACGTACATGCTTAAACTCATGATTGCCCATAATCGCCGATACATTGGTAGAGACATTGTGCCAAAAAAAATCTAACACACGGCGCGATTCTGGACCTCGGTTTATCATATCCCCAATTGAAATAATTTTATCGCCACTACTTATCCCTGCTTTATTGAGTAAGTCTTGTAATTCGGCATAACAGCCATGAATATCGCCAATGACGAATGTTTTACCCAACTGATATTTCCCCTTTTAAGAGTCTTTATCTTCTAATCTGATAATGAGATTTTTGATGTATTCTGCAAGTGGTTGACCTGCTTCATCTGCACGATTTTTGAGCCAATTGTAACTATTTATTTCGTCATTTTGCCAGATGAGTTCCAAACGACGAATTTCTTGTAGTGCAATATGCTGATATACTAATGGTGTTGCCCAAAAGCAAGATTGGCAAATTGATGATTCTTTTTGATGTTGCCAATTTGAGCAATGCTCACATACCCAAGATTTAGCTCTATTACAAGACGCACATACTAACATCAAGTCATCTAATTGTATTTCATCACTATCACCCTGCACTTCATAAGGAATTTTGTGGTCTATTTGCAAAAATTGCTCTGGGTAATGTTGGTTACAAATAGCGCATTTTAGCCCATTTAGCTCAATGAGCTGATGTTTTGTTATTTTCTTGAAGGATTTTCGTCCCCCGAATTTTGTTTTATTGATGTTTTGAACATCCCCAAACCGATAGGCGGCAATATCACGATTAAGTGAGTCTTTGATTCTAAAGGATTCGATTGGTACACCTTGTTCACGTACATCCCGAATTGCACGTGGAGGGTGTTTATAACCGTAAGTGGCTTCTAGGTCTTCGGTGGTGATGAACCCATGTTTTAAGATGTGTTGTACGACAATTTGGGAGCGTTTCCCTTTGACTTGTGCGATAAAATCTAAAAATTCTTGTGGAAAATTATCACTCATGCGATTTCCTCAAATAGGGATAATTGCTTTGGCTGAGTGTGAGTTGATGGTAATTTTTCTAAAAGAGCAGGTGATAAATACAAGGATTCATAGGTGAGTTGATGACGACCTAAAAGGGTCTGTTGTGATGACCGACCCGCTTCTAGCTCAATCTGTATCAAGTTGAGTGATGATGGCAAATTAGTCTGAAAATAATTATCGCCTGTTTTGCCATCATAACTTAGGACGAATGGTATTTGTGCTTTATTTAGCCATTCTAATTGATTAATGAAGCGATTTTCATCAATTGCTTGAATATATCGTGATGTTCTTTTTTGTGATAAGCCTGAGTAGGGTGGGTCTAAATAAACAAGGTCATGGGTGGTTGCCAGTCTTAAAATGCGAGCATAATCTTGACTATATAATGTGGTTTTATCTTTGAGCAATGTTGATGTTTGAATTATGTCGTACCTCATTGTCTGAGGATGCTTGCCCTTACGCCGATTATCTGGGCTTTGGTTAAATTCTCCGTCAGCGTTATAACGAACAGAGGCTTTGACACACCTTGCCAATAGATAGAGCAAATAATAGGGTGCATGGCTTTTGTTAAAGCGTATTCGCACAAGGTCATAATAATGCCGTTCACGACCTGATTGGTTATGCCATAGGGTTGTATATAAATCGGCAATCTCATTTGGGGTAGTTAAAATATTATCCCACAAGTGCATTAGCGGTGCATTGATGTCATTCAAAATAAAGTGATTTGCTTTATGATGATATGCCATATACAAAGATAATGCCCCAGACCCTGCAAACGGCTCAATAAACCGCCCATCGGTAGGTGGAATAAACTGAGCGATTTTTTCTGCTAATTGTCGTTTACTACCTTGATATGGTATAGGATGTGGAATAGACATTTTTCAAGACCTCACTGAATAGATGCGCCACCATCCAAAACAAGCGCGTGTCCATTCACAAAACTGGCGCTATCATCGGCTAAATAGATGATAGCATTGGCTATTTCTTCAACACTCCCTAGTCGGCGCATGGGGGAGCTATTCATCACAAACTCTTCCATCCGTGGGGCTTCTTCGACTAAGGTTGCGACCATCGGCGTTTCTGTGAATCCCGGACAAACTGCATTCACCCGAATATTTTTACGGGCATATTCTAGCGCAACCGATTTGGTCAACCCGATGACGGCATGTTTGCTGGCGGCATACGGCGCATTCATCCGAAAACCCAATACTCCTGCTAAGGATGAGATATTCACAATTGCCCCACCAACCCCTGCTAACATAGCGGGGATTTCATATTTCATGCACAACCAGACACCCTTCACATTCACATCCATCACCAAATCCCACGTAGATTCTTCGACTTCATGAACATTTTGCATTGCTCCACCCACACCTGCATTATTCACAGCGATGTCTAATTTGCCATACACCGACAATGCTAAATTCACCATCGCCTCAACATCATCAGCCTTGCTCACATCACAGCGCATGAACACCCCCTCGCCACCACGCGCTTGAATGAGCGAGACGGTTTCTTCTGCCCCTGCAAGGTTTATATCTGTGGCAACAATTTTTGCGCCTAATGATGCCATTTGAAGGGCTGTCGCTCTCCCAATACCAGACCCTGCGCCTGTGATAATCGCAACTTTATTTAATAACGCCATAATAAATAAAAATCCTTTTGTGTCTTAAAAATTTTATCTGATATAAATATTGCAAAAGGGCGCAATTTTGTGCGCCCTGATAAGTATCTCTCACGTTACTTTGCCCTGAGTCACACCCATAAACAACGACTCTAGGTCTTTAATTTCTTCGGTGAAACTGAATATCGAAATGGAAGCGCCATTTAGTTTGTGATTAATGGCGGCGATGCCTTCATCATCCCCATTAAAATTGATTTTTACCCGTGAACGTCCACCTTTGGGTTCTAAGATTTCAGAATCCATCACGCCATCAATATTGGCGACCAGTGTTCGCACTTGATTTGCCACATCATTATCTTTGACGGTGACGATAATTTCACGGTGAGGGGCGAGTTCGGTTTTCATCTGGTTCATA
Source organism: uncultured Chloroflexota bacterium (assembly GCA_937942935.1). Taxonomy (GTDB): domain Bacteria; phylum Chloroflexota; class Anaerolineae; order Aggregatilineales; family Phototrophicaceae. Next base: position 6,823 of record CALDGT010001146.1, read on the forward strand.
TCGCCCTGCATAATCATTTTGCCACCCTCAATGATGCCGATATGTGAGCATATACTTTCGACATCAGCTAAAATATGGGTCGAGAAGAAGATGGTTTTTCCCATTTTAGATAGTTCGACCATCAACTCGCGGATTTCGACACGGGCGGCAGGGTCTAAACCACTGGCGGGTTCATCCAAAATCAAAATCGCAGGGTCATGTGCGAGTGTACGTGCCAACGATAACCGTTGTTTCATCCCACGACTGAGTTTGTCTACCATATCATCGCGCCGATGCGATAAATCTACCAATTCCAACAAATCATTAATCAATTGACGGCGTTGTGCTTCTGGGATTTCATAACAGGCGGCAAAAAAGTCGAGATATTCCCACACACGCAGGTCATCATAAACCCCAAATTCATCGGGCATATAACCGATGGCGCGGCGCACAGCTCGTCGGTCTTTCATCACCGAAAACCCATTTACATACGCCTCACCAGAAGTAGGGCGGGTGAGGGTGGTCAAAATTCGCATGGTGGTGGTTTTACCTGCGCCATTGGGTCCAATAAAGCCATAAATTGAACCTGCTGGCACATTGAGCGATAACCCAGAGACGGCGGTGAACTTGCCGAATTGTTTTACAAGGTCTTTTGTTTCAATGATATTTCCCATAAAATCGTTTCCTTTTCTGAACTAAGCAGATTGTAACGCAAAATGCCTATTTTTGCTTGATACCGATTAGGGCAAAATGCCGTGTTGCTCGATTCCAAGTTGCTGAATATACCGTGACCCGCCTGATAATCCTGTGGTTGTGCGAACTTGTACCGCATTTTGTAACCCAATGAAGGGGGCAAAATCTTCTACCTCATATTGACTTTGACCACCAACTAAAAATGCTACCCATTCGCTTGTTTCCCAATTCCACATCTCAATTGTATTGTTTAGACTGGTGCTGGTGCGCTCAATGAGGATAGTCAAGCCTGTCACTTGTTTAAGTTGGGCGCTGGCGATGGGGGTAAAGCGGAAGGCGACAATATTTTCATCAAGCAGGGATGTGTTCAAATTGGCGGGACCAATATTGCCAATTTGTGACTCTGGCAGGGCAATCCATGTGAATTGGTCTTTGCTGATGGTGACAACATCTTCTGTTGGGGCAATTTCGACATCTAATTCGATGATATACAAGGTGGTGTCTACGGCGCTATAGGTTTGACCTGCCATATTTTCTTCTGTTGGGCTGGTTTCTGACCATCCGAGCAAAAAGACACGATTCCCCCGCGCTCGGCTTCCGTATTGGTCAATCATGAATGAGGCGAGTAATGCCCGCCGTTGATTAAAAATTTGGGTTGCACGCTCATCCACTTGGTTATCTGGTGTCATCATGGTAATGGTCATTTGACCGAGATAATCATCTTGCGAAATATCTTGACCAAAAAAATCTTCTGCATTAAGCAAGCTACGAGTTGCGATATTGCGCGATAAAATATCGGTGGCAAAATAAGAATTTGTCTCATCTGAACGGGCAAATTCGATAGAGGCGGGCATCGCTGTCTCGCGCACGATGGCGGGTGAATCGGTCTCAAATGTCACTACTGCATCGGGTTCTACATCTCCGATGGGGCGCACAATCCCACGCGCCAAAATGACGGCATCGGCGAGGATTATGTCGGTATTATTGCTCACAGACCCACGTAATAAGGGCGACCCATTGCGATAAACCCATGTCGCGCTACCTGTAATATCGGGTTTTGCGATTGTCCCACTGGTGTTAAATGCCGAAATAAAGCTCGCATCTACAGGAACATCTACGGCGGCAAATTGATTGGTTTGGCGAATTTCGATATTGGTTTGTGGGGTAGATAAATCGAAAAACTCGCTAGGTGTTAAAAGTGGGCGCAGGGTGCGTGTATCGTTCATGATGAGGTTGTAATTACCCCGTCTGGGAGCGAGTAAGCCTATGAGTTGATTGAGATGGGCTTCATCACTATTTGTCCATGTGCGTACCACTGTAAGCCGATTGAGCCTTGCATCTGTCCCGCGCAATTCAATCCCCACCGACCATGCAAGGATGGTGAACACGATGATAAAAATGGGTATAGTTATCCATGCAAACCCGCGCCGATTGATGGCACGCAATAAGAGATAATTGATGGGACCGATGAGGATAATATAGGCACCCAAAAATGCCACTAACGATAATACGGCAGGCAACAAATCTACACCGGGCAAAATTTGGACGGCGGCTTGTGCATTGCCCCAATCGCCAAAGCCATACGACCAGCCTAGTGGTGTTTGTGCCGATGCGATTAACCCTAAAAAGATATTTGGCAAGGCTTCCCATGTCGAGAAGGGAGGGGCTTCAAGATTGACAGTGACATAATCTATTGTGCCATCGCCCAAGGCTTTGCGGATGATGAGCGGTGATTCTTCTGTGCCTAGAATAATTTGTCCATCTTCACGGACAGTTCCTTCTGCTTGGGGATAATCGGTTGTGAAGGTGGTCTTATCATCGCCAGCATATTGCAAAAATGCTTCTCCATCGCTGATGGTGATGCTATTGGTCGGCGAAAATGGCAATAATTCGGTTAATCCACTGGCGGTTGCCTGCCAATTGCTACCACCCATGACCAACAAATGCCCACCACCAAGCACCCATGTTTGAATGGCTTCGCGTTGTGCCAAGTTGAGTTGGTCGGTATTCACATCATTAAAGATGAGCATATTCACACCAGATAAGCCTTCGGCACGGTCTGGGATATTTTCGGTGCGCCATCTTACTTGATAACTGTTATAACCGGTGGGATGCAATTTACTCAGATTTAGACGACTATTCAGTGTGCCACTGACCACAACAAACAAACTATCGCGTGCGAGTAATGGTCGTAAGGCGCTTTCTGCACTGAGGATGGTGCGACCATTTTCGTCTATTAATTCGACTCGCGTATAATTTGCAAGGTCACGGGCGGTAATGTATAAAAATAGGGTTTGTTGTCCACTGGTTAATTCGATAGGGGTGCTATAAGTGTGTTCTATGCCTGTGCCAGATGTGGCGGGGCGTACCAACAAATTTCCTCGTATGGTTTCGCCACGATTTTCGATGGTGATGCGAATGGGCGACCAATAATCTGGGCGGAAAAAGGTATCATATCCTGCATTAATACTCATGCTGATGAGGTCATTCAAATTACTTTGTGCGCCCACAGGAGAGGCTAATCCAACAGCGCCTAAAAACAGCGCCACTACAAATCCAAAATAGAAACGCTTTAACATCACGTTTATCCTGATAAGTATGCCAATATGCTCTTTATTTTAACACGCCATCCCCCTCATTCACCTATAGCAATGTCTGATAATGTGGAAAATATGTTAACTTTTTATGGCGTTTTGATGGAGATGCTGATAAACCTTCACCGTTGCCGATGCAATCCCTTCATGGGTGAAATACGTCCTAAACCGAGTTAATCCCTTATGGATAAGGTCTTGGCGGTGTTGATTATCGGTGCGGATGCGCTCAATCGCCTCATATAAGGCAGTTGCGTTCCCTTCTGGGACAATTATCCCGCTATCACCGATCACACTTGGGATTGCACCACTATCCGACCCAATCACAGGCACACCACTCGCCATCGCCTCAACCAGAACACGACCAAATTGTTCTTTCCAATTTTGGCGGGTGAGTGATGGCAAGACCAACAAGTCTAAATCGTGATAATAGGGCGGGATTTGTGTGGATGGCAATTGTCCATCGAATTGGATTTTATCGGCAATATGGAGCGATTGAACTTTGGTTTTGAGTGCCTCTAATAATGGACCACCACCCAGAATTTTGAGTTTCCAATCATCACCGAGTTTTGCGACAGCATCCAACAAGACTAAAATCCCTTTTTCTTCGACCAAGCGTCCAATGAACCCGATGGTGAATGTGCGTTTTGGGCGGATGGGCAATGGGAAAAATATGGCAGGGTCTGTGCCAAATTGTGGGATAGTTTGCATCTCCCCCTTATACCCCTTTTCGCGCCAAATATCGCCCGCGCTATTTGTCCCCATGAGGGCATAATCTACATTGCGGAGCATCCATTTTTCTCCCACAGAAAAGGGCAGGGGATAATTGCGCTTGATATTTTGCCAGCTAAAAAACAAAGTTTTGGCTTTAACCCGCTTGGCATGATATAAGCATTGCCATGAGGCGAGGTTATAGGGTTCTTCATCAATATGAATGATATGAGGCTTAAAATCGCGGATTTTTTTCCCTAGTCCAACATAATAATGCAAATGGAAATTGCCATTGAAGCGAATGGGCAACACTGTGAGGTCATAGCCTGTGGTGAAGGCACGTTCTAGGGGCATTTCGCCACGCTCATCGCGCCACATGGGTGGCACAACCACACATAATTCTATCCCTTTCTGCGCGATGAGTTCGAGTTTACGCTGATAAATTCCGACTACACAGGCTTTTGATACCATCAAGACACGAGTGGTTGACATGATTATGCTGTCCTTTGGCGCAGTCGTTTCATCAGGTTAAAGCGGTTAAGCAAACGCGGGGTGATGACGCCTTGCGGAAAGAATAATGCCGCCCCAGTGAGTAACCCGCCATATAAAATGAGCCGTCCATTTTGCAAAAAGTCGGTGAGCCACGGCGCTCCTGCCACAGACCGCAAGGCTTCGGGTAAAATCGTGAGGACGATTGCCGCTAATACGGGACCCCAAATCGTCCGCGAGCCACCCACCACCACAAAGGTGAGATATAACACACCTGCATCGAAAGAGCCTTGTCTTGGATTCCATGTGTTCAAGAAATGGGCATAAATCGCGCCAACAATCCCCGCCAACATACCGCCTAATGCAAATGCGACCACTTTATAATAGGTGGTATACACCCCACTCGCAGAGACCGATAATTCGTCTTCACGAATCGCTTTGAAGGCACGCCCCATTTTGCCTCGTTCTAGCCGATAAATGATCCATAAGGTCATCATCAGCATGGGGATAGCCACCCAAGCATAATCAATTTTATTCACAAACGGTTGTGGAATCCCAAAAATGCCACTCGACCCGCCGATGTCATCTGCGCCTTCTGCTAATGTGCGGATGACTTCTACAAAGGCGATAGTAGCGAGCGCCAAATAAATCCCGCGCAGGCGAATGGCTAAAAAGCCAATAATCCCCGCCAAGACCAAACATATTGTCGCCGCAATTGCCATCTGGATAAAAATAAATGCCATTGGATAATCATTATTATATTTTATAGTTTGGAGCATGGGTGAGACCACACTCGGCGCGATGGTGTTGGGGATGGGCAATAAAAACGGTTGATAAAATTGATGAAATACTTTGGTCGCAAAAAATGCCGAAATATATCCGCCGATGGCATAAAATCCCGGACTAGCGAGCGATAATTGACCTGTGAGCAGGGGCAAATAGAGCGATAATCCCAAAATAGAGGCGAATAAGGCTTGTATGAGCAAAAATCCGTATGTAGAGAGAAAATCGTTCATAGTTAGTTACACCTTCTGTTGAACTTTTTGCCCAAGAAGCCCTTGTGGACGTACCAACAAGACGATGAATAAAATGCCAAATGCGACAGCATCGCTATATTCAGATGGTGCAAAGGCTTCTGCGACACCAATCACCAGCCCGCCGATAATCGCGCCCGGTATATTACCCAACCCGCCTAAGACGATGACCGCCAATCCTTTTAGCCCAAATTTGACCCCAAAATACGGGTCTGTGATGCCAGAACTCACATTCCATGCCACCAGTGTCCCCGCCAAACCTGCGATGAATCCACTGAGAAAAAAGGCAATCATGATGAGGCGGTTGGTATTGATTCCCATCAGGCTCGCTGTCGTTGGGTCTTCTGAGATGGCACGCAATCCGCGCCCTGTCTTCGTTTTGGTGATGAATAAGGTGAGCAGGGTAGCGATGACCACCGAGACACCCATCACAATCAAGACTTTTGTGCGGATGACCACTTTTTCATCAAAAATTTCAAAACTGACGCTAGGCGGAATATCGCCAATGACTTTAGCAGGAAAATTATAAGGGTCTGTGCCAAATAAATATTGAATCCCATTCACAAGGATGATGGTCATCCCTAAACTGGTCACAAGCGCGAGGAGCGAATCGGATTTGCGGTTGCGGAGTGGGCGAAAGGCGATGGCATCAATCATCACACTCAAAAGTCCTGCTAGAAGGGCGCCGATGAGCATAGCGACAATAAAACTCATCTCGAAGGGCAAATCTATCCCTTTCAGTACCCCGCCTGTGATGTTTCGCCCCATGAGGATATAGGTAAAATAAGCTCCAAGTGTGAATATGGCGGCATGTGCAAAGTTGATAATGCCTAAAATCGAAAAAACGAGTGTATAACCAATGGCAAAGATAGCGTATGTGCCACCTGTTGCGAGTCCGCTGACCAACTGAAAAATCACGGGTGTTTCCCCCTGTTATATTATCCCCACCCCTGTCTGTAGTGGCATGAACTATCATGCCACTACCTGCTGGTTTATGATGAATTGCGGGTGGGGTTTTGAATTAAGATTCTGGTGTCGAGACAGGTTCTTCTGTGGCTTCGGCTTCTGCGTCTAAATTCACGCTCACAAGCAATCCAAATGCGCCTGTTTCGCCATCATCATTCATAGCGACTTGGGCAACATAGAAATTACTTTGAATAATTTCGCCATCGGGGTCAAAGCTAATCACGCCGATGGGGGTATCATATTCAAGGGTGAGCAAAGTTTCGTTTAATGCCGCACGCAAAGCGGTGAGGTCATCACCGAAGCTATCGAGTCCAACCGTGTTATCCAATTCGATGAGGGCTTC
>CALDGT010001147.1 GCA_937942935.1 uncultured Chloroflexota bacterium
CTTTGCCAGAATTTTCCCAATCTTCAACCGATGCAGTTAAACGGCGTTGTGTGCGTAAATCTTCACGGCTGTTATTGAGCCATTCACGTAAGCGACCCCATTGGCGGATAAGTGCCTCGTGTGCGACCTCAACAGTAGAACTGCGTGTTTGTGGGTCATGGTCAAATGTCAAAAGCCGATACCGCCCAAAGGCTTCGATTACCAGTTGCATTTCTTCTGCATCATTGCCAATAGAGAGTAGTTCAGATTGCAAAACCCGTCTGCGGGTATCCTCTGTACCTTCGCCTAATGTGACAAGTCGTAAGAAGAGTTGTTTTGTGAGTCGTTGACCATCATCGCCAAGCCCTTCGTATAACTCATCGGCGCGTCTGGCGAGTGCACCCATTGTCCCGCCAATGTCGTTATATGCCGACAATGTGAGCATTAGTCCATTACGCCGTTCAAATAATTCTGTGAGGGCATATTGGAGTAGGGGGAGTGCGCCCGGTTGTTGGTTGACATCGGCGACAATGGTCGTCACTAGACCCTCTTCTAAGACCAAGTTAGCGCGTTTTGCAGGGGCGCTGATAGCACGTTCTAATTCTTCGGTATTGAGGGGTAAAATAATTTCGGTGCGTTGGCGCATGAGTTCGCCAAACCGATTGTAATTGAGGGGTTTGTCATAAAAATCGGCGCGGAGGGTAATAATGACACGTAATCGGCTACGTGGCTCATTAATAGCTGTGATGATGCTATCCATAAAATGAGCGCGTTTGTGTTCTTCATCTACTAATGTGAATAATTCTTCAAATTGGTCTACGAACAGCAATAATTCTGTATCATCTTCTGGTAATACACGCTTGAGCGCCCGCACTAAACCACGTTCATCTTGCGTGAGTTGATTGAGCAAACTTTCGGGCGGGTTGACTGCAATCCGCAATAATGCCGCCTCTAATTCTTCCATTGGGTCTAAGCCCGGTAACATTTCAATGATGAACCAATCTTTAGAACCCGGTATGGCATTATCTCGTAGGGCAGGTAAAACACCCGCTTTCACGACACTCGATTTCCCGCTACCACTAGGACCGACCACCGCCAGAAAACGCGAATTTGCAGATTCTTCTAATAAGCGATTGATGACATTGAGGGTAAACCCTTCGCGCCCGAAGAAGTCAGAGGCATCGTATTGTTGGAATGCACGCAAGCCTTTATAGGGGTTTTCTGGTTCTGGAGCATTAACACCTGTGCTAGTGATGATGAGTGTGCCAGATGATGCTTCAACTTCTTTAATCGCATGTCTAAAACCGCGTGCAAAATCTAAAATATTTTCATAGCGGTCTGCTGGGTCTTTGGCGGTTGCGCGAGACAAAACCAAATTGAGTTCATCTGGCAAACCCACCACATGCGTATGAATATCGGGCAGTGGTTCACTGAGATGTTTATACATCAGTGTTGCGGGGGATGTCGCTTCATAGGGGCGTTTGCCTGTGAGCATTTCGTATAACACAATCCCCATTGCATAAATATCACTTTGAGCAGTGACACTTTCTCCTTTGATTTGTTCTGGAGAAAGATAAGCTGGTGAGCCGAGAATGGCATTATTTTGGGTGATTGCTTGGTTATCGGTCAAATCTTTGGCGATACCAAAATCAGATAAATAGGCATTTCCCTCAATATCGAGCAAAATATTTTCGGGTTTAAGGTCACGATGGACGACCCCTTGCCGATGCGCCACGATGAGCGCCTCGCTGATTTGGCTGAGCATTTTACTAATGGTAGGAAGGTCAATTGCCCCGCGTTGTTTAATAAGGTCTTGGATACTGCCACCACGCAACCAACGCATCACCAAATAAGCGCCACTTGGTTCGCGCCAATAATCGTATAGTGGCACAATATGAGGATGCTCTAAGCGGGCGATGAGTTGTGCTTCGACTTCAAAACGACGGATAAAATCGGGCTTATTGGCATAATCAGGGAGGATGATTTTGATGGCGACTTCTCTGCCTATCAACTTTTGATAAGCACGATAAACCACCCCAAACCCACCGATGCCAATCCGTTCTTGCAATTCGTAGGTTTTTATAACACGTCCGCTTAAATCTTCCATATATGCTTAATGCCTTCTGGATTGCAGAATGTAAAGAATATTCAGTTTATTATAACCAATCATCATCAGAAACTGCGATAGGTATCTTCTGTATCTTCTGTATTATCATCACTTGGGCGGAAGCGTGTCCGCAGTTCATGAATGGCTAACCCTCCAACAAGCACCATTAATCGCCGACCAGCCAACGAGACAGTTTCCCATGTGAGTGCCCTCAAACTGCAAAATGCCAGCGCAATAAAATATTCTGACCATTGGTTTTCATTGGCAAGACATGGGCGGACTAGTCCACGCAACGATTTTAGCACCCCTAATTTTGAACGGAGTGGCTCTGGAATATCGTTTGGAAAATCACCACCATTCAGTTTGAGCAAGTAGCCCATCACACGGCGAGCATCGTTCCATGTTTCGCCTGCATATGGCATGATGTAGTCGTTTAACAAACTGATTTCGAGAGTTGCCCAATCGAAAATCGTATGACCCTCACGGGTGTGGGCAAAATCTATCAAAAAGGCGCTTTCTTTGGGACCAATCATGATATTACCCGGATGCAAATCGCCATGAATGGTGGCGCTTGTCCCGTTGACAAAACTATCGAGCAATCCTTCATACATTAAAATGGGGTTGGGGACTTTTTCTAATCCATCGAGATTGACGGGTATTTTTTCGTTGTGGGCATCAAAATCGGGCATGAGTGCGCGAATGGCATTCATCAATTGTTGACTGCGGGTTTGCCAAACTGTGCCGATGATATTTTCGACTACCTCGCCACGATAATAAGTATCGGAATTAAAATCTATCCCACGCACCTCAATTTTATAGGCACTGGCAGAATCTGTCCCTTGCCCGACTGCGAGTTGAATGGCATGGCGCTCTGCATAAACTTTTTGCACGACAAAATTTTCGACTGCGACCATATCTCCAAAGTCGAGCCGATTGAGTTTTGCGCGTTTTACAGGCATCCGCAACACATAGGCATTGGGGGGGAGGGGTTTATCTTTGACCAGTTCTAAGGTCAGAATAGGGGGTAATAACCAATCATATTCGCGCCACACTTGAAAACGGAATTCACGATTTTGTGACCACCATTTATTTCCAAATGTTGGAAAGAAGGTGTCTGTGAGCCAATTCGAGAGCTTTTCTGCTTCCCATTCTGCCAAAATAGCGCGTAAATCACGCGGGGGTTGATTATTTTGAGTGATGAGCGTGTATTTAATGCCTGCTAAATCGGATGATTCTGGGGCAGTTGGCTTATCTTCAATGCGGGCTGTCATTGGCGGTAATTTTGCCTTGACATGCGATTCGTACCGTTGTGCTTCGTCTAAAATGGCATCTACCTGATGAATTTTGACAGCGACTGTCGCATCTTCTTGTTGGTCTGGTCTAATAGGCGTAACGACCAATAAAGTTGCCTGACTATATCCACCAGTGAGCCGATACTCAACCCGAATTTGTGCATATTCAGCGAACATACGCCGAAGCACAAATAATTGTTCTTTGGTGAGCATCTCATCTCGGTTGAATCCGGAACCGAATTCTACTTTAACATAGGCTTGTTGAGTTTCGCTGTTGAGGGTGTAATTTTGTGCCATGTTGCGTAGGGCATCAAAATCGGTGATGCCAAGTGCTTGTATGACCCGCAGAGGCACGCTATCGCGCTCATCGAGCATGGCGGTGAGCAAATCGCGCTCATAGACTTCATCGCGTCCTGCTTCCATCGCAATATCATAGGCGATGTTTTCTAAAACTTTGACACGGGGGGTATTGGGAATACCCGCCCAAAGGCGTTGTTTGCTCCCTTTGCCAGTTTTACGCCGAATAGCATCTATCACATATTCGGGTGCTAACCCAAATTCTTGCATGAGTTTGCCAGTTAGACTGCCACGAATCTCAAGTAAGGCAATAAATAAATGCTCAACGCCCACAAAAAAGTGGCGCATTTTGAAGGCTTCTTGTCTTGCACCAATGAGGATGTCTCTATAGGGAATATTTGGCATGTTTTACTCGATTACCTGAATACGCAACCATGTGCGACCCACGCGAAATAATTGTTCTTCTTCAATCCCGATTGTGCCTTTAATCGGTTGGTCATCAAAAAAATCTTGTGCATTTTCGATAAATGTACCGTTGGTGCTATCACAATCTTCTAGCCACCACCGATTGTTTTTCCAAATAATATAGGCATGAAAACGCGATACATAAGTATCATTTCGCAGGCATAAGTCGTTTTCTTCTTTGCGACCAATGCTAATTTGCCATGCGTTCTCAACTTCTTGACCATCACCTTGTGATGGGTCATAGGTGAGGGTCGTCCCATCTTCTGACCCACTCATAATCATGACATTGAGTTTCATATTTTTCATGACACTCCATTCTATGTACTTTATCAGTATAACTCATTTTAGAATTTTTGGGGAAATGATTGATTTATTTTTTATTTTGTGTTACTGTGTATCTATTGTAAAACTCTTATCCAGAGCGGTGGAGGGAACGGCCCTTTGAAACCGCGGCAACCACCCCTTGTAACAGAGGGGGGCAGGTGCCAACTCCGACGGCGGAAATTCTGCTGACAGATGAGAGCGTATCGTGAACTTTTGCATATCATGTAAAAGTCACACGACGCTAAGTCTCTTTTATACTAAAGAGACTTTTTGTTTGCAGAGCGACCCTATGCCGAATTTTGGATAAGAAACCAAAATTCGGCTTTGTGTTTTTTAGTAAAAGTGTTGAATGGAGAAAAGGAATTTTTAACACAATGGGCACTCTCAGTGAAATTGGTTCTGAAACAGATACAAATGAGGTGAAAACAATTAACCCCCGATGTGCTAACGGGCATAGTACCCGTGCCGTGCATGGTGGGGTGAAACGACGCAAAGCCTATAATGCTTTGCACACGCCAATCGTGCAAACGGCAACTTACACCTTCTCAGATACTCAAGATTTGATTGATTTTATGGAGAGCAAAACATGGGGCGATGGTCATGAGCGCGAAGAATATGGGCGCTACGGCAATCCTACTGTGTCGGCGGTTGAATCGCGCCTTGCCGCATTAGATGGTGGCGAAGATGCGGTTTTATATTCATCTGGCATGAATGCGGTCACATCTATTTTGCTGGCAGTTTTGCCTGCGGGGTCGCATATCGTCATGACGAGTGATTGCTATCGGCGGACACGCCAATTTTGCCAAACCTTTCTCAAGCGATTTGGCATTGAGACGAGCGTGGTGCAAAATGGCGATTATGACGCCTTAGAAGCGGCAATTATCCCCAAAAAGACACGGTTTATCATCTCTGAAAGCCCAACCAACCCGTATTTGCGGATTGCCGATTTGGAACGTATTGCCTATTTGGGGCAACAATACCGTGTGATGACATTGATTGATAGCACCTTTGCGACACCGATTAACCAACGCCCAATTGAGTGGGGGATTGATTTTGTGGTGCATAGTGCCACTAAATATTTATCTGGTCATAATGATTTGCTGGCGGGTGTCATTGTTGGGCGCAAAGACCGCATTAAAGCCCTGCGCGATGCCAGAGGGGTGCTTGGTGGGGTTGTTGACCCACAAAATGCCTTCTTGTTGGATAGAGGGATTAAGACGCTCGGTGTGCGTGTGCGCCAACAAAATATCAATGCGATGGCGGTGGCACAATTTTTAGAAGCACATCCCAAAATTCAACGGGTATGGTATCCCGGATTAGAATCGCATCCAGACCATTATATCGCTCGCGCACAAATGGAAGGATTTGGCGGGGTGGTCAGTTTTGAGGTAGATGGTGATTTGGAACGTACCGCAAAGTTTATAGATGCGATGCAAATTCCCTATATTGCGCCGAGTTTGGGTGGTGTAGAAAGCCTCATTGAACAACCTGCTTTGATGAGTTATTACGAAAAAACCACAGAAGAACGCCTCGCATTGGGAATAAAAGATAATCTGGTGCGGTTTGCGCTTGGCATTGAAGAAACCGATGATTTACTCACTGATTTGGAACAAGCATTAGCCGTCATCTGAAAGAATCAATAGAGGGGTAATTATAACCCCTCTATAACCCATCGTAATTTCTCGTATAAAATTGCCCCATAGTATGATTTCAAATAATAGCAGGATAATTGCATGATGTTACACTTCCTCCAACGCTACTTGGATGAAAATGGTTTTTTAGATATTCATACGCCGCGTGATAATGGCGATACCCCTCTATTATTAGCAGTCGCCCAAGAAAATTATGAGATAACGGCTATGTTAATTGAAGCAGGGGTAAAGGTGAATCAGGCAACCACAGGAGGCAAAAGTGCGCTTTATATGGCGACATTAGCTGACTCGCGCTTTTCTGAGTTATTGATTAAAGCAGGTGGGTATGTAAATGAGGTGTATCAAAATCGGTCATTATTGATGCACTGCATTGAATTGATAAATCCTGAAGAACGTTATAAGCAGGTGGGGATGTTTTTGTGGGGTGGGGCAGATGTGCATTTTACCAATTCACACGGTTGGACAGCATGGATGATGGCGCGTCACTATCATTTTTTAGATGGTCGTTTATTAAAATTGCTTGAAGATGCAGGCGCTAAACCAACAGATATTCGTCAATATCAAATTTTTCATCATATTAAAAGCGTGTCGTCT
>CALDGT010001148.1 GCA_937942935.1 uncultured Chloroflexota bacterium
AATGTCATTGTGACCGAAATTGACCCATTGCCAGCTCTCGAAGCCGTGATGGATGGTTTCCGTGTGATGCCTATGAATGAAGCCGCCAAAATTGGCGATATTTTTGTGACCGCCACTGGCGATATTCATGTGATTGATACACAACACTTTGCCGCCATGAAAGATGGTGCTATTGTCTGCAATTCTGGTCACTTCAATGTCGAAATCAACTTGAAGGGGTTGCGTCAGATGAGCAAAGGCGACCCACGCCTTGTCCGTCCATTTGTCGAAGAATATCAAGTCGGCAATAAACTCATCTATATCTTGGGTGAAGGTCGCTTGATTAACCTCGCATCCGCAGAAGGGCATCCCGCCAGCGTGATGGATATGAGCTTTGCTAACCAAGCACTTGGTGCAGAATTTATGCTCAAGAATGCCAGCTCAATGACTCCGAATGTGTATACCATCCCCCAAGAAGTGGACAAAGAAATTGCCCGCCTCAAACTAGAAGCGATGGGTATTGCTATTGATGTCCTCACCGAAGAACAAGTCCAGTATCTGAACCAATGGGAAGAAGGCACATGAGATTGTGCTTGTCGGGCATGAAATTTTCATGCCCGATTCTCTCTCATTGATAGTGCATACAAGGAGAACCCCCTTTATGAAAAAATTGATTCGCGTTTTAGTCCTCGTGTTGGCGCTCATGATGGTGCAACTGTCTGTGAGTGTGGCGCAAGAATCTAACGGCTCTTTCCGCTTTGTTCATGCCATTCCGGGTGTGAGTGCTGTTGATATTTATGTCGATGGCAACCTTTCTGTGAGTGGATTACGGTATGGGTCTGCCTCTAATTACTTGGTTGTACCTGCGGGAAATCATACTCTATCTGTTCGCCCTGCGGGCTTAACCACATTGTTGTGGGAACAACCTGTTAGCGCAACCGCCGATGTGCCAAGCACATTAATCGCATCGAGTATTGACCCACTCCAATTTGTCGCCTTTGAAGACGACCTTACCCCGACTGCTGTTGGTGTAACCCGTTTCCAAGTGATTCATGCGATTGCCAATGCCCCTGCCGTGAATATTGTGGCAGAAGGTCAAACTGTCGTCTCTGCGTTGGCTTATGGGTCAACATCTGGGCGTTTTGATGTCCCTGCTGAGGTTTATGATATTTCGGTGAACCTTGAAGATGGCACGGCTATTTTGGCAGAAACACCCTATAGCCTCATCAGCAATACCACACAAATTTTGTTGGTATATGGTACTCCAACCTTACCAGAAGCCTTGCTCATTTCTGCGCCAACTTCTGCAGATGGTGATGGTGGGTTTGTCCGTTTTGCTCATACAGTCGCCGATGCACCTGCTGTTGATATTTTTGCGAATGATGTCAAAATTGCGCCCGCGCTTGAATTTGGTGATGTGACTCAACACCTTGCTTTGCCTGCGGGTGATTATGCAGTCGAAATTCGCCTGACAGAAGATGGCACCAGCATTTTCACAGGTGATGTGACTGTTGGGGCAGGTGGTGCGTTAACGGTTGTGGCGCAAGGCACAGCCAGCACTTTAGAAGTTAATGTTTTGACCGATGATTTATCTCAATTAACCGCAGATACCGCCGTTGTTAGTGTGGTGAATGCTATCTCTGGTGATAGCGCCGTGTCTGTAGCATTGGATGATGGTCAAGCCTTAGCCACAGATTTGGCATTTGGTGATGCGTCTGATGCAGTGGTGTTAGTCCCTACCAATCAAGCAGGC
The DNA here is from genome assembly GCA_937942935.1 of uncultured Chloroflexota bacterium. Taxonomy (GTDB): domain Bacteria; phylum Chloroflexota; class Anaerolineae; order Aggregatilineales; family Phototrophicaceae. Next base: position 1,733 of record CALDGT010001148.1, read on the forward strand.
ACATTATCTGTCACGATTGATGGACAAAGCGCAGAATTGCCATTCGATGCCAGCGCATTTTATGGCGGTGTGTATTACAATGCCTTTGTGTTGAGTGGGACAACCTTTGCCCCTCCGCGTGTTGTTTTTGTCCCAACCAGTTTGTTACAAGGTATCACCAGCGCCCCCGGTGCCAGCGATGTGGTTGTGGTTGCCCCAGAAGTGCCAACTGAAGCCCCAACCGAAGCGCCTGTTGTAGCAACCGAAGTGACAACTACTGCCCCAACAGAGGCTCCCGTTGTCGTTGCTACGCCAGAACCGACTCAAGCACAACCTGTTCAACCTGTCGTTGTTGCGACCCCAACTGGTCCAACAGGACGTGTGGTGTTGAATCCGGGTGCAAACTTGCAATTGCGCCAATATCCAAGCGCCGATGCCTTATCTTTGGGGCTTGCGCCATCGGGTAGTGTGTTGCTTGTTAATGGGCGTGAAGGCGCACCAGAAGATAATGATGGCAACGTGTTGCAATTGAATGTCAACGGCACTTTAGTGGATTGGGTAGACCCTGTTACCTTGCTCAACCCATCTGATGCCCGTGCCGATTTAGACCCTGCCGATACATGGTTAAATATCACCTATCAAACACCCGATGGTGGTTCAATCACCGCATGGGTGAATGCTCAATTCTTGGATGTTCGCAATCAACGTAATGAATTGCAACTTCTCAAAGAATTGCCAACCATCCCGCAAAACTTGGCAGGTGAA
>CALDGT010001149.1 GCA_937942935.1 uncultured Chloroflexota bacterium
CTTCTCCTTAACCCATTTTTAACCACAAGTGGAAGTGCTTCCACCTAAGACCCCTCAAAAACCGTCTTAATAACGGCTCATGAGGGGTCAATTTGTTTTTGAGATTTTTATCATTATCGATAGTGCAAAAGCGAACAGTCAAAAAATTTCATTTCAAACTCATTTTTCTTTGACAAATGGCTTGCGTTTAGTTACACTATCGGCAAGTTAAGTGTGTGGAACACCCTAACTAAACTTATTAAAAAACATTTTTGACGTTCCACACTGACCATCCCAACGCCCCGCAAGGGGCGTTTTGCATTCTCCCCCGTGTGTGCCATAATATCTCTTATCAAATGGATACCTTAACGAAAGAGATTGTTGTGATGACCAAACAACGGCGACAATTTGGCACATGGTCTAGCCCATTATCCCCCGCAATGATGACATCTGCCCTCCGCTTAAATGATGTGGCATGGGATAGCGATGGTGAAACACTCGTCTGGTGTGAAAATCGGGATGGGCGTGGTGTCTTGATGGCACAAACAGGAACAGATGCCCCGCGTGAATTAACTCCTAGTGACCAATCGGTAAAGGGGCGTATTTTTTATGGGGGCGGTGAATTTTGTGTAGGGAATGGTGAAATCGTCTTTGCTGGTAATAATGGCAGGTTGTATCTTCAAAATATAGATTCTGGTATTCCCCGCCCAATAACCCCCGCGTTTGGCAATGCGTCATCACCTGTTTTTTCGCCAGAAAATCGGTTTGTGCTATTCATTCATACGTATGAAGACCAAGATTGTTTGACAATCGTAGATAAATTTGGGCGAGCCTACCCACAAAAGATGTCGCAAGGGGCAGATTTTTATATGCAACCTGCTTGGCATCCGAATGGCGAATATATCGCTTATATTGCGTGGAATCACCCCAATATGGCATGGGATGGCACAGAATTGCACCTCGCCAGAATTGGCATTGGCGAATCTGGGTTGCCATTCATCAAAGAAGATATGGTGATTGCGGGGGATATAAAAACAGCTATTTTTGCGCCACAATTTTCACCCGATGGGCGATATTTGTCTTATATCAGTGATGAATCGGGGTGGGGCAATATTTATGCCTATGACCTGAATACCAAACGGCATATCCAAATTACACACGGGGTATTTGAACATGCACGCCCTGCGTGGTTGCAGGGGATAAAAACTTATGGTTGGTCATCTGATAGCAAAACCATCTTTTTATTACGAGCCAAAGATGGTGTGACAGGCTTATATGCCCATGAAGTTGGACATGGTACAGAAAAATATATTGGCGCATTGCGTCATTATACCCATCTGGAACAATTAGCAGTCGCGCCAAATGGTCATTTAGCCATGATTGCTAGTTCATCACAAATTCCGCCTCGTGTGATTAGTTATGCGGGCAAAGGATTTGAGCAAGTTCATCGGCGGGCATCATCAGAGGCGATTTTACCTGATGATTTATCGAAGGCAGAACATATCTCTTGGATGGGACAAGATGGTCAATTGGTATATGGGGTGTATTATCCGCCAATAGAGACATTTATCGGTGATGGCGCACCGCCATTGGTGGTGATTGTGCATGGCGGACCAACTGCACAAAAGGCGCTGAGTTATGATGATGAAGCCCAATTTTTTGCTACACGGGGATATGCGGTTTTGTACCCAAATCATCGCGGGAGTACCGGTTATGGGCGCGATTATTGCCAAGCCTTGCGCGGGGCATGGGGGGTATATGATGTCGAAGATTCTGCCTCTGGCGCATTGGCATTGGTTGAACGCGGTTTAGCCGATGCCACACGCCTCATCATCATGGGTGGGAGCGCGGGTGGATTCACCGCCTTGCAATCGCTTGTGACCAAACCAAACTTTTATCGGGCAGGGGTGGTGCGCTATGGCGTGGCGAATCAATTCATGTTGGCGATGGATACCCATAAATTTGAATCACGCTATAACGATTCTCTGCTAGGGGCATTGCCACAAGCCTCGGCGGTGTATCGGGAACGCTCGCCATTATTTCATGCTCATCATATCAAAGACGCCATTATTTTATTTCAGGGGAGCGATGACCGAGTTGTGCCACAAAATCAATCGGATACATTGGTGAATGTGTTGCGGATGAATCGGATTCCACATGAATATGTGGTGTATGAGGGGGAAGGGCATGGTTTCCGCAAGCCAGAAAATGTGAAAGATTATTATGAGCGCATCCTTCGCTTTTTGAATCAGATGGTGCTGTATGTGTGATATTTTGTGAAAAATGAGTGTAATAAGGTTTTCAATTTAGAAAAAGATGGCAATCTGGCTAATAAACGTTATGGTATCAATGATATTTTGCAAAATCGTGCCGTTTTGCCCGATTTTGAAATGCTCATCAAAGATATTTTTCCATTGAACTATTCACCTAAATGAAATAACACGGGGCGATATACTCGCCCCATTTTATTACTCGCTATATACCCAAACAGTGATGC
>CALDGT010001150.1 GCA_937942935.1 uncultured Chloroflexota bacterium
TTGGTCATATCGTTCTGTTTAAGACGCTGGCAAACCTGAAAACCATCAATCCCGGGCATCATCACATCTAATAAAATGATGTCGGGCTGGTGTTCGTCTACTTTGACCATCGCTTCTTCGCCATCTTTGGCAATAATGACCTCGTACCCCTCACGATTCAATACACGGAGCATCATGTCTATATTTTCAAAGACATCATCTACCATCAACACCCTGCCTAAATGCTTTGGGTCTGTCATGATAAAACCCTCAATCATCCGCCTATAATTATCCCGCCAATGAATTTTGTTATTGATTATAGTGTATCCGTCCTTTGCGGAATTGACAAACCAATTCGACCACGTTCTATCTCTATTGACAAAATCTGTACTTCTAAAATATCACCGACATTCCAATTTTGGCGCTCTCCCCATTGACTACGGTGCAACAGACCATCTTGTTTGACCCCAATATCAATAAATACACCAAAATCTACCACATTACGAACTGTGCCGTTCATCGTCATGCCTACTTGTAAATCAGTCATCGAAAGCACATCATTTCGCAAAATCGGTGCGGGTAAATCTTGACGCGGGTCGCGTCCGGGTCTCACCAATTGCTCCAAAATATCTGATAATGTCGGAATACCTGCCCCTGTTTCTTCTGCGAGTGCGGTAAGTGGCACTGTTTGGCGCAATTGAGTAATCGCTGTTTCACGTTCTTTGAGGCTCGCCTTTGGTGTTAATTTTGCACGCTTAAGAACAGTTTGTGCAATTTTATAACTTTCTGGATGAATGGCACTAGCATCTAACGGGTTATCACTCTCGCGGACTCGCAGAAAGCCTGCCGATTGTTCAAAGGCTTTTGCACCCAACCCCGATACTTTTTTCAATGCGATCCTATTCGGGAATTTACCATTTGCATCCCGATATGCCACGATATTATCTGCCAATTTATTGCCAATCCCCGCCACATACCGCAACAACGCAGGAGAAGCGGTGTTCACATCCACACCCACTGCGTTTACCACACGCTCCACTACCATTTCGAGGGCAGATGATAAATGCTTTTGGTCAACATCATGCTGATACAACCCCACACCAATTGCTTTAGGGTCAATTTTGACCAATTCTGCTAGTGGGTCTTGAATCCGTCTGGCAATCGAAACCGCCCCACGCAAGGTGACATCTAAATCGGGCAATTCGGCGCGTGCCAATGGACTAGCACTATACACACTCGCGCCTGCCTCGCTCACCATCACATAATGCACATCATCACGTCCGCGTGTGAGTTCTGCGACCAATTGCTCTGTTTCGCGTGATGCTGTGCCATTGCCTATCGCAATGAGGCTAACCTTGAATTTCTTGATGATATCTGCGAGCGATAGCAACGATTTTTGCCATTCGCGCTGAGGTTCATGAGGGTAGATAGTCGTCGTTGCCAAAACTTTGCCTGTGCCATCTACAACTGCAACTTTTGTGCCTGTACGGAATCCGGGGTCAACCCCCATCACCACTCTATCAGCAATCGGTGGCTGATTGAGCAATCCACGTAAATTCTGTGCAAATATATCAATGGCGTGAGTTTCGGCAATTTCGGTGAGGGTACGCCGAACATCGCGCTCAATAGCGGGTAATAAGAGCCGTTTAGCGGCATCCATCTGTGCGAGTTGTAATTGTTCTGCGAAGGGTGCGCGATGGTCTATCCGAAAAATATTGTCAATGGGGCGCAACCAATCGCGTTCTTCTAAGTCTAGCGACAAGCGCAATATTTTTTCGTTTTCACCTCGATTCAACGCCAAAATTTGATAGGCGCGAATACTCGATACCCTGCCCGTAAATTGATAATAGGTTTTATAGACCTCTTTTTCGTCTTTCGCATCAGGAATTTTTTCGGAGGTCAATATACCATAGCGCAAGGCTTTTTCGCGCACATCCCCACGCACTTGGGCATTATCACTAATCGTCTCTGCCACAATATCTCGCGCCCCCGCCCACGCATCGGCAGTCGTAGCTACATTTTCATTTATAAATGGTTTTGCAAGTTCATCTAATGACTCTTTGGTGCGGACTTGTCCTAAAATCATATCGGCGAGGGGTTGCAGACCATGTTCGCGGGCAATACTAGCGCGGGTGCGTCGTTTGGGTTTATATGGAAGATATAAATCTTCTAGTGCAGTCATGCTATCGGCAGATTCAATTTGGGTTTGTAACTCTGGTGTCAGTTGACCTTGTTCGCGGATAGATTCTAAAATCGTCTGGCGACGCTTTTCAATCGCCCGCCATTTCTCGGCTTGTTCGGCAATTTTTGCCAGTTGGTCTTCATCCAAGCTACCGGTCATCTCTTTACGATAGCGTGCGATGAATGGAATGGTATTATCTGCATCCAATAAATCGAGTGTTGCTTGGATTTGTGTCGGTTTAATCTCTAAAATTTGAGCAATTTTTTCTGCTAAATTCATGTGTTCCCTAGACTAGCCCTTCTCTGTGGGTTATACTCATTAATCTAAATTTTGATGAGGATAATTATAGGCTATTCCTCAATATAATGTGCATATCCGTCTATTAATGTTACCTAAAGAGGTCAACCTGAAATGTCTACATATAGAACCTATCAACCAAAAATTCGTCGCCGTATGCGCGTGCATGGTTTCCGTCAACGGATGCAATCTAAAGGCGGGCGTAATACCTTAAAGCGTCGTCGTGACAGTGGTCGTCATAAATTGACGGTAAACATGAATAATCATGTCAAAAAAGTGAACTGGAATGCCCACTGAGTTGGTGCATAGTTGCTTGTGATGCACCACCATTTTCGCTTACGTCATCCAGACGATTTTTTGCGCCTCAAGGCGCACGGACAAGTTGTGCATCATCCATTTTTTACAATCAGTTATCTGGTGAATGACCACCCGCATAATCGCTATGGGGTCATCACCAGCAAACGATTAGGAAAGGCGGTGAGTCGCAATCGCATACGCCGTCAAATACGAGAAGCGTTACGATTGCTCCATCCCACCCTAAAAGGTGGTTTTGATGTGGTGGTGATTGCCAAATATGGCATTATTGGGCAACCATTTTCAGACATCCAAGAGGCGCTCCGCCAAAAATTAACCCGTGTTGGATTAGTGACATAGCTGGAAAAAACATGAAGTGGTTAGCATTAGGTCTTATTCGGTTGTATCAAAAAACACTCTCGCGGATTTTGCCCCCATCATGTCGCTTTTATCCTTCTTGTTCGCAATACACATACGAAGCCATTCAAATCTATGGATTTTTTCGGGGTGGCTGGATGGGGTTACGGCGTATTACGCGGTGTAATCCATTTAATCCGGGGGGCATAGACCCCGTACCTCCCAAGAAAGAGAGTTAATTACTTGAATACCTCAAAACCCTCCGCGCGATTGAGTTTATTATTCCTCGCGCTTTTGATTTTGTTTGTTGGTGCTGGATGTGTTCCCACTCGCTTGGGGACAGCATGGGCATCTTTGCGCCTTGTGGATAATAACATCCTCGTCACCTATAATGACCGTATTTTGCTCGTAGATTCTGGGACTGGTCGCCCCGTTCAATTAACCGATAGTGACGGACGTGTGCGGACATCGCAAGATGGCACCCCCATCCGTTGGCAATTGTTGGGGCAAGCGACACAATCACAATTTTTTGCCTCGCCTGTTATTGTCACCACTGATGATACAACCGGCGATAAGGTCGCATTGGTTGTAGATTTTAATGGCAAAATCTTTAATGCCAATTTGACTCAAGCCTGTTTTTCGACTGTTAGTGGCAGTTGTGTTGTAAATAATGAGCCACCATTTGTATCAATCACTGGCAATATTTATGCCGATGTGGTCGCCGATGAAAACCGCTTGTATCTGCCATTAGGTCAACATGATGTTTTGGCATTAGATAAAGGGTCACTCACAGAAGATTGGCGTTTTATCACCGAGCGAGGTGTATGGTCTGCCCCACTGTTGGTTGGCGAAGCTATTTATTTTGCCGAGATGGGTCATGAATTTTATGCCGTTAATGCCGAAACAGGTAACAAATTATGGCAAGTTGATTTAGGTGGCGCGGTAGCGGCATCCCCTGTATTTTATGATGGCACACCCGCGACCAATTATGCCGATGACGCCCTCACCCCAACCGATGTAACCTATAATTTAGCAGATGGTCGTTTTTATATTGGCACATTTGCCCGTACTATTGTGCAAGTCAGCATGGATGGCGCAATTGAAGCGGTCTTTAATACCAACGATTGGGTATGGAGTTCTCCGAAGGTTGTAGATGGCGTGTTATATACTGCCGATTTAAGCGGGACGGTATATGCACTCGATGTCAATAACAACCTCAGCCTCATTTGGAAGCAAGACACCCAAACCAACGGGATTCGGTCTCGTCCATTGGTATTACAAGATTCGGTCATCGTTGTTTCGCAAAATGGTGTTGTGTTGTGGCTCAACCGTAATGATGGAAGCATCACCCTACGCCAAGAAATTAACGAAGAAACCTTATCTGATATGCTGTATGTACCACCCACAGAAAGCCGTCCAGAAGGCTTAGTGGTTATTAGCACCATCAATCCAAACCGCTTACTATTTGCCTTCACGGTGGCAGGTCAACAGGTGTGGTTATATCCACCCGCCTCATAGCCAATAGGTAGGAGACTTTACTGGAATGTTCGATTTAATTCTCAACCCATTCATCACTATTCTGGCGCTATTTTATAGCGTCTTTTCGCAAAATATTGTGCTATCTATCGCTGTCTTTACCATCTTAGTCCGACTTGCAACATCACCACTCCTCTTGCAACAACACCGTTCTACGGCAAAAATGCAAGAACTCCAACCTAAGATGAAGAAATTGCAAGAAAAATATAAAAATGACCGCGAAAAATTGGCACAAGCCCAAATGGAAATGTACCGTGAAGCAGGTGTGAATCCATTAGGGGGGTGTTTGCCCCTGTTGGTGCAATTGCCCGTCTTTTTGGCGATGTACCAAACCATCATTCACGCCCTCGCCAACACCCCATACCAATTGATAGACCTCTCTGGTCGGATTTTATTCCCCGGATTTGACCATATCGTCCCCATGCAAAATACTTGGGCGGGAATGAACCTAACCCTTCCACCCACCGTCAATCCAACCTATGCGCTTATTCTGCCTGTGTTGGTAATGGTAACACAATGGGTATCTTATAAGGTCACGGTACCAGAAATTCCACCGAATGAAGATGGCACCCCTAACCAAATGGCACAAACCACCAAAACGATGTCAAATGTCATGATGGTCATGTTCGGATTTTTCTCGTTATCATTCTCGGTTGGGATTTCGATTTATTTTGTGGTGAGCAATATCACGGGTATGGTGCAATATACATTGCTCGGCAAAGCCGATTGGGGCAAACTCGTTGGTAAATCGAAAGTGAAGCCAGTCTCGACTAGTGTTGGATTCAAACCGATTGATGGTAACAAAATTAGTTCGTCTAGCACTGTAAAACCAGCCTCAGCAAAATTAGGATCACCAACCGAAGCACGTCCAAACCCACTCAGTGGGGCTATCAGCAAAACGGAAAAACGCAAAAACAACAAAATGCGTGCCCGTAGCCAAACTAATTAGCCTAGCCAGTTCATAGAGGATACGTAAAACATCATGAACCCCAATGAACCGCTTGAATTCACGGGCGAGACTGTGGATGCGGCTGTTACCGCAGGACTCGCTAAACTTGGATTACAACATAGCGACTTGTTAACAGTCGAAATTTTAGAAGAACCAGCACGCGGGATTTTTGGCATTGGTGCGCGTCCAGCCAAAGTACGGCTCATTTTGCGTCCACAAATGCCTCCCCCACCCCAGCCACAACCCACCCCACCACCGAAACCAAAGGCAGAAAATAAGGCACAACCTCGCCCACCCAAACAACAAAATGAACCAAAGCCATCGCCCAAAAGTGGTCAAAAACCGCCGCAACAAAATAGCAAAAAAGGACAAGATTTCGATTTTGAAGATGACGATGAATTTGTCATCGCCGATGATGGCAATTATGAAGCCGATACACCGGGCGAAGATGGTGAAGTAGGAAAAGAGGTGTTGAGCGAATTGCTCCGTCTGATGGGAATTGAGCATCACATCACGGTTAAACGCGCACAAGCCAATCGTGACGGGGAAAACCCACCGTATCTTTTGGATATTACCGGTCCCGATATGAGCCTACTCATTGGACGACGTGGCGAAACGCTCAGTTCACTGCAATATGTCACCCGTCTCATCACCAGCCGAAAATTGCAACGTCGCGCCAATATCATCGTAGATGCAGGCGCATATAAATCGAAACGGTCAGAACGATTGCAACAACTGGCTGTTCGGATGGCAGACCAAGCAGTAGAGACCAAGCGCACTGTTCAACTTGAACCGATGCCCGCCAATGAACGGCGTATTATTCACATGACACTCCGCAATCGTCCCGATGTCGAAACACGCAGTCATGGCGAAGGCGAAGCTCGTAAAGTGACGATTGTGCCTGTTTTGAATAAATAAACCCCAATTGTTGTAAGGGCTTGCCATGGCAAGCCCTTATATACAGATTTTACAGTATTATCTAGGCTTTTTTCTTCACAGGGAATTGGATTTCGGTCACAAATTTGCTTTGGTCGCCACCGCGTTCATATTCCAGATTCAATTCACGATTTCCCCCACAAATTTCGTAACCATTCACCTCTATCCAACGCATCACCGCATCATACGCATTTTTAAGGGTGGCAAATGTGCCATGATGAACCACACAGGCGGCAATTTCAATCGCAGGCATCGTTTTAATCACCGCCCCGTTGATTGGGGTTGCAACATCCCCACTAATACCCATAGCCGCTTCTAATTCAATATCATTATTTTTGTATTCAGAATCAAGGTAAACCGTCACACCACATTCGGCTGGGTTTCCGCTAAATTTCCCACCACCCAAGCGGACAGCATCGGCGACTTTATCGAACATGGCATCCAATGTCATACCCAATTCATCCCAAGAAGGCGCAGTCCCTATAATAGATACTGCCCGAAATTCTGGCACAGACTTCAAAATAACATCATAATTGCTCATGTTGCCCTCCAGTTCAATTAGCTTTAAGGTATTCTCTACATGCTGTAATTGGAGTTGTTGCGCTTTTAGCTGTTGCGCCATCTCACTCTGACGCAAACGAAGCATCCCGCGTAATTGTTCTAAACTGATATTTTCATCGAGCAATTGCTTAATTTGCTCCAACGAGAATCCTAGTTCTTTCAACGCCACTAACCGATAAAAACGCGGAAGTTGTGTCATGGAGTAATAACGATACCCTGTGAATTTATCGACCTGTGCGGGCGAAAACAACCCGATTTCGTCATAGTAACGCAAAGTCTTGATGGACATATACGTTAACTTAGAAAACTCACTAATCTTGAGCATAACCGACCTCACAATCATCAGCATGTGTTATCATCAGAATAAGCCTTCCAGCGACTGGAAAGTCAAGCACTTATTTTTGTGTAAAAAAGCATTATAATCACCACTCAAAAAAGAGAGGTTTATTTCTATGATTGACCGTATTCTTTATAATGGCAATATCATCACCCAAGACGATAAAAAACGCCGTATTAGCGCCATCGCAATCGCAAATGGGCGCATTGTCGCTTGTGGCGATGATGATGATATGCTCGATTTAGCCACCTACCACACCATCAAAGAAAATTTAGGCGGACAAACCGTTATCCCCGGTCTGGTAGATGCACATATTCACTGGCAATGGACAGCAAGGTCTTTGTATGAAGTAGATGTGTATGAAGTCCCCAACAAACAAGTTGCTATCAGTCGGGTTGCCGAGCGTGTTGGGACAGTGACGCAAGGGGATTGGATTACAGGGCATGGTTGGTCACAAGAATTTTGGGCAGATAAACAATTTCCCACTGCATCCGATTTAGACCCTGTATCGCCCAATAATCCGGTTTATTTGCGGGCAAAAAGTGGTCATGCGGTTTGGGTAAATAGTGCCGCCTTGCGTGCCACCAATATCACCGCCGACACCCCAGACCCCGATGGTGGGCATATCGGACGTGATGAACATGGCAACCCAAATGGCATGTTATTTGAGACCGCTACACAGTTGGTCTTTCAATACATGCCCCACCCCACTGTAGAGCAAATTGCAGAGCAAATGAAATCGGCACAAAAATTAGCACTCGCCGCAGGTCTGACAGGGATGCACGATTTTGACGGACCAAAATGCTTCTCTGCCCTTCAATTATTGCACCAATCAGGTGAATTGGCATTGCGATTTGTCAAAAATATCAATGACCCACATATTCATCATGCCCATGAACTCGGCATCCGTTGGGGATTTGGGGATGATTGGTTGCGAATTGGCGGACTCAAGATTTTCGCAGATGGCGCACTCGGTCAACGCACCGCCTTGATGATAGACCCGTATGATAACGAACCATCCAATTATGGTATCCGTGTCACCGAAAAAGCACACATGCTGGAACTTGTGCAGACTGCCAGCCTAAACGGGCTACCATCCACTATTCATGCTATCGGTGATTTAGCGGTGCGCGATGTATTGGATGTTTATGAAGCAGTGCGTGAAGAAGAACGCAAGCACGGCATCTCGCCAGAATTGCGTCGTCATCGTATTGAGCATGTACAAATTATCCACCCAGAAGATAAACATCGGTTGGCACAACTTAAAATTATTGCGTCTATGCAACCCATTCATGCTACATCCGATTATCAAATGGCAGACCGTTATTGGGGCAAGCGATGCGAATGGGCATATAACCCGCGTTTGCAACTTGACCAAGGTGTGGTGGTGGCGTTTGGGTCAGATTCTCCAATTGAACCCTTTGACCCCATCCCCAACATTTATGCGGCAGTCACCCGCAGGCGCATAGATGGCTCGCCAAATGAAGACGGTTGGTATCCACAAAATAAAGTCACGGTAGAAGAGGCATTGCGCGGATTCACCCTCGCGCCAGCGTATGCGGCAGGCACAGAAAACCACTTAGGAAAATTAAGCGCCAATTATTTAGCCGATTTGGTCGTCTTAGACCGTGACTTGCTCAAGATTCCCGCAGATGAAATTTTAGAAACCCAAGTCACTGCGACAATGGTCGGTGGTGACTGGAAATTTGGCGGAATCTGATTCAAAAATGGGCGACTTTGTTAGTCGCCCATTTGATTTATTCGCCTTGTGGCACAGACCTAAAAAAGATTACATCCATGATGTAATTGCCAATACATTCCCCATGTCGCACACCATTTTCGATGGCAGAACGGAAATGAATCCCACCATACAACCGTGAGATAGCCGCTTCCATTGCCGCATGTTCAAATGAGGTAAATGAGCGTGTAACTGTCCCGCTAGGTGTGATATTGGTGTTATCAAAGGCTTGTGCGCCAAACATACGAGACAAAACACGCGCCGCCGCACCCGATACGACAGAATGACCCGATGGATATTCTGGGAAACCGGGCGAATCTAAATAAGTCCGCCAACGTGGGTCTATATAGGTGTTGATATAGGTAATGGGGCGGAGTAAATTATATTGATATTTCAACGACCATGCCGATATGAAAGAATCTGCCAACGACACCCCTACCCCAACATACATTTCTGCAATCGTACTGAGCGGCAAGTTCATATCATCTGCCACTTGTCTGGCAATCATCATCCAATGCCCAGCAGGTGCGCCCGATTGACCGGGTGTATCAATCCAAAATTCGGCAATTTGACGTTGTTCGGGTGTCAGGTTTTCGCCGACTGTTTTTACTTCCATCGCTTGGGCATAAAAGGTCGAATTGGGGTCGGTACTAAATGGCACATCCATATAAACCGCACACATATCAGCATACTGCAACATAAACGGGCGCAATGTCCCCCAATAGGGTTCTACGGTTTGCATCCCTTCACGGGTTGGCACCCAAAAAGAAGGGTCACCTGTTGGGATTTCAAACACTTGTCCGCGTGTATCCAAATAGCCATCACTATTCATCCAATCAATGATATAAGTAGCCACTTCATCACCATAACGGAGCGAATTTTCGACAATATCAAAATTAGTGGCATCAATCCGCGCCGATTTTTGTTGTGAGCGCAAATCCATAATCATGCCGATGGTTTCATCACTGCCTTTAGCGAACATCTCAAACATCACACTCGACATGGTGGCGTTCAATACCGACAACCAATCCAGCTCATTTTCTTCCAACGGATATGGAATTTGTGGAAAATCGGTCAATTGCCCACTCATTGAATAATTATTGGGCATACCGGGCAATAAAGCACTATAAAATGCGACTGCACCATAGGCATAAAGGCGCGCCGCACCCGGTGCAGAAACCGCTTCATACCATACACGGTCATAAAGTAGGTCTATCCATGCGGTAGCAGGTACAGGGTCTAAATCGGATACAGGCACAGAATCATATAGAGTGCGCCCTTGTGCTTGAATAGAAGTAATACCCAATAAGCAAATCATCAAAATCAATAACAAGCGGGTTGTGTGTCTCATAAACTTCCCCTTTATTAAAATAGATTACAAAACTATTCTCACTTTACACCGAAAATTGCGGTTGTGAACAGTGAGTTGTCTAGTCGTATAGATTCCGTAGGGGCAACACCAAGAATCAGTTGAATTAAAACGCAATATGCGCCCTATTTCACCCCGCATATCGTCCTAAAACTCGGTAAATAATATCTGTCCCAAAGCCAACCGCCTCAACAGGGATGCGTTCATCTGAGGCGTGAATGGTGGTGGCAAAGCTAAATCCTTGTGGCAATTTCATGGGTAAATAGCCGTATGTCTGAATCCCCAATTGACCAAAGAAACGCGCATCAGTCACGCCACTCAGCAAATAAGGCATGGCGATAGCGGTTTCATCGGCATGGCGCAATTCTTCTGCCAAAAGGTCATATAATCCCATATCATGTGTATTGGGTCCGTGTTCAAAATTGGTGACTTGTAATTCAATATCATCGCCCACCACTGCCCGCAATTCGGCTAAAAAGATTTCGGGTGTCATGGTTGGCAAAATACGCCCGTCCATATCCACCGTAATTTCGGCGGGGATGACATTAATTTTACTCCCCCCGCGCAAGATGGTTGGGCTGGCGGTATTGCGGAGAGGTGAATTGAATAAGCGTTTGAGGTCGCCTATCTGATTCAAAATTTCATCGGCAGTTTGTGGATTCAATAAGCCTAAAAAGGTTTGTTTCATCTCTGCGGGGACATTTTCGGCGATGGTCTCTATCATTTTTTGTGTGGTTGGGGTGATATGAATCGGCAATGGGGTTTTATCGAGTGCCAACAAAAAGTGTGCGAGTCTGGCGGTTGCACTCCCCGCAATGGGTGATGAACCATGCCCTGCGGGTCCGCGAATGATGGCGCGGATAGAGCATAATTGACGCTCGGCGGTCATGATAGGATAAAATGTTTTGCCCGCAATCGGAATTGGGAATCCACCAAATTCGCCAATGGCATATTTTACCCCCGCAAATAATTCGGGATGTTCATTCACCATAAATTTCGCGCCCGCATCGCCACCGACTTCTTCATCTGTCACCAAACACAAAATAAGATCGCCTGCGAGTGCCAGATTTTCGGCTTTAGCACGCATAAATGAGGCAACCAGCATCGCCACCCCACCCTTCATATCCAACGCGCCACGCCCCCAAATGAATCCATCATGAATTTCTCC
>CALDGT010001151.1 GCA_937942935.1 uncultured Chloroflexota bacterium
TTGGCTACGCGGAAAAGATGTGGTCGCAGAGACCTTAGAACGCTTGTTAAGCACACCACTCGGACTAAAAGCATTGTTTAACTCTGGCGCGATTGAAGATTTATTTCGCACCATGCTCCCATCCCCCGATTTTAGAGATACCGAAATTGACTTATATGTTACCGCCACCGCGCTTGATTCGAGAGTACGGGCAGTATTCAATAGCGTCTATGATTTTGAGTGTCATGAAGATGCCTTTATGACCGATGTGCCTATCCATAGGGCAGTACGTGCCTCTACTGCCGTCCCCGGATTATTTGACCCTGTGAAGATAAAGGGACAATATTGGATAGATGGAGAGGTCAAGCGGACATTATCGGCAGATGTTGGAGTTAGCCTTGCCGATAAAATTATCATTTCGCATACCTATCAGCCTTTATGGTTAGAAAATGGCGCGAGTGTTGCCGATATGGGGGCGACCAATATTTTACGCCAATCATTTGTGACCATTGTGCATGAACGGATAAACCGTTGGCGTGAGCGATTTGAAGAAAAGAATCGGTATAAAGAGATTATTTGGGTGCATCCAGACCCCGATGATGTCGAATTTTTTCTTGCGCCAGAATTCTCTTTTTCTTATGATACACAAAAACGCCTCATTCGGAGTGGAGAACTTGCGGCACTAAAAGTTTTGGGTCATACTAAATAATTACCACAGCACAACCAAAAATGAGTTGATAGGGAGAGACGACATGGCGGTAAAAAATGAGCGCATATTAGGTCCCGTAGATAGTGCCTTCTATTATGTCGAAAGCCAAAGAACACCGATGAATATTGGCTCGGTATGTATTTTTGAAGGCATTATGCCTTTTGATGAGTTGGTTAAGTTAGTAGATTCGCGGATTCACCGCGCACCGATTTATCAGCAAAAAATTGTCCAAGCGCCCATGAGCTTAGGACAACCTAAATGGATGTTTGACCCCGATTTTTATGTCGGCAATCATATTTTTCGGTTGCGACTTGAATCACCGGGTAATGATGAACAATTGCGCCAATTGGCAGGGCGTTTGGTCTCTAGTCCATTGAACAAAGATAAGCCCCTATGGGAAATGCACGTCATTGAAGGGTTATCAGATAACCGTACTGCTATTTTTTTTAAGGTGCATCACTGTATGGTAGATGGTTTGGCGGCAGTGGAATTATTAACACTCCTCTTTGACCTGACCCCAGATATGCCCGAAGTTGAACCAAAACCATTATACGATGCACCACCTATCCCCGAAAAAACAAAATTAATTGTTGATTCTATCATTCAAGATATCCCACAAGGATTTAAGGTTTTACGAAAAGTTGGTAGTGAACTCTCTTTCATCGGGTCAATTTTGGCAGATAAAGAAAAGCGCCGTAAAACATTTATTGGTATGGCAAATTTATTAAACGACAATTTGCGCCCCATTCGCAGATTGCCCATTAATGGCAAAAATAGTGGGCGACAAATGTTGGCATGGACAGAATTTTCATTGGCAGAAATTCGCGCCATCAAATCGGGGCGCACCGCTTCGGTGAATGATGTCATGCTCACCATTTTATCCACGGCGATTATGTATTATCTGCAAGAGTTGGGGACAGATTTCGAGGCGCAAAACTTTTTGCGTGTGTTAGTGCCTGTCAGTATGCGGATGGAAGAAGAAAAGGAAGATTTTGGCAATCGTATTTCGGTGATTACTGTAGATATTCCCTTTAGTGTCAAAAATCCGCTAGAACGGCTTGATGCAGTGGCGGCTTATAGCAAAGCTATGAAAGAATCATCGCTCTCTGTTGGGTTAGACCTTGTTTTAACCCTACCTGCTTTATTGCCATCCATCACACAACCCTTGGTTTGGTCAACCGCGCCAATTGCATTCTCTGTGATTGCCCATACATGGTGTACCAATGTTTCTGGTCCACAAATTCCTGTTTATTTGCTTGGTCGAGAACTCAAACATAGTTACGGCTTCTTTCCACTGAATCCATCATTTGGGATGGCGTGCGTGATTATGAGTTATAACCAACGCATTAGCATGAATTTGGTGGCAGATGCGGGTATCATCCCCGATATTCGGGATATTCGCAAGCAATTAGACCGCGCATTTTTAGAATTGCGAAGCGCCGCAAAAGTGCAACCGATTGAACCGATTATTATTGAACGGACACCCAAAAACCCGCCTACTGAGCCTGTGGTGAATAGCCCACAAGTTTTATCTGGATTGGTTATTGATACTAAAGAAAATAGTAATGGCACATCTCATCATGAGCCAGAAATGATTGAAGCGCCAAACACCCCGCAACGGTTAACCTTGTTCTCTGACCCATGGGCAAAAGCCTATATGCAGGTGTTGAATAATAGCAAAGCCTATCATGATGCGTCTACAGGATGGACTGCGGGTGCGCTGGCGATGGTGATGAAAGCCTCGCTTGCCAATGGATTTCCAAAAGATGTCGCCGTCATTTTAGATTTGCATAAAGGCGAATGTCGAAATGCGCGGGCATTAACCATAGACGAAGCCATGCACGAAGCGAGTTATGTCATCGAAGGCAATTATGGCAGTTGGATGAAAGTATTAAGTGGGCAAGCACAACCGCTTGGGATGATTATGCGTGGGCAATTGCGACTGAAAAAGGGGAGTTTGCCCGGTTTATTACCCTATACCAAGTCTGCCCAAGAATTAATTAAATGCGCCCAAAAAATTGATGAATTAGAAATATCTGCACGGTAATATTGAACCTTTTTAATCGGAGTGATGGCTTGGTAGGGGCATGAGTATTCATGCCCTTATGCTTGCCTACGATAATAGATAGAGGAGTTTTTTATGCAAGAATATCCAAAAACGATGTCTATTTCTGGAGATGAATATTCTTTTCGATTCATGACCAATAAAGACCGCGATGTGCTTTTGGGGATGGTTAAAAGAATTACAGATGCTGATTTATGGTTTTTACGCCACGACATCACCCAAAATGATGCCATTGATGATTGGATTCGGGATATTGACCATAAACGTGCCGTTACCGTGATTGTAGAAGATGATGGCAAACCAGTTGCTTTTGGCATTTTGTATTATAACCAAGTGTTCTGGAATCGGCATTTAGCAGAGATGCGTGTGTTGGTCGCCTCGTCTCATCGAAATCGTGGGCTTGGGACAAAAATCGCCCGCGAATTAACCATGCTGGCTAAAGATATGGGGCTAGAAAAGGTGTTGGTTTATATGGAAGCCAACGACAAAGCCGCCCGCCGTATGGTGGAAGATTTGGGCTTTAAGCCAGAAGCAATTTTGTCGGATTGGGTAAAGACGCGCGATGACCGTCACCGTGATTTGCTCATCATGTCTACGGATTTAGGCGAAGTTGGTCATTAATTTGCTACATTTTTCTGGGTGAATATCATATTATTCACCCAGTTTTTTCTCCTCATTTCCCTCTAATCTAATTCTCATTTAATTTCTGAAACTTTGCTACCCTGCTTGCGTATATAACTATACAACAATCATTCGTATGTCATGTGATGAAGGAGAGAATTATCATGGCAGAAGCAACCGCAAAGAAAACAGCAAAGAAAGTCGTCGCCAAAGTGGAAGAAAAAGTTGAAGAAGTCGTAGAAGCTACCGACAAGAATGTTTTTGAAACTTTCTTTGACCATCAACGCACCGCCGCCAATGAATTTGGCAAGATGCTCGAAGAACTCATCCCCACAGCTATCAGAGAACATGGTCAAAATGCCGTGAAGGAAATGCTCGAAGGCTATCGTAAATTGTTCAATGGTGCGATTGACAATGTAGTGGATGTGATTGAAAAAGTTCGCACCAACAGCAATGTTGAAAATGTGACCGAAAATGTGAAAAAAGCGGCTGAACCCCTCACCAACACCCTTGAAAATGTGGTGGAAAATGTGAAGAAAGCCGTCAAGATTGAAGTCACTACCAACGGCAAAGAAGAACCCAAAGACGAAAAAGCCGAGTAGTCTGCCAACATCAGATTAATCCTTTTATCCTTATGCAAAACCGAGTCGGATTCGACTCGGTTTTGTTTTACAGTTTATTTACGTTCTTGATAAATTTTGATAAAGAATTTGGTGTTCACTAAAAGTATCGGCTCAATAATTAAAAGAGGAAGACTATGCGTTTTTGGCTCATATTTACTTGCTTTGCATGGGTGCTGATGGCATCTCCCGTATCGGCACAAGATGAGATTCTATTTGAAGAATACACCCTGATTTATGATGGTGTTGAACGAATTTACTTGGTGTATGTACCACCACAATATGATGGAATCACCCCATTACCGCTTGTTTTTGTGCTTCATGGTGGGGGCGGGAATCCGTATATGTATGATGAAATGACTGGATTTGGTCAAAAAGCACACGATGAAGGGTTTATTTTGGTGTATCCCGCAGGCACAGGTGAACTTCAACGACAATTGCTCACATGGAATTCTGGATATTGTTGTGCCTATGCCTATGAAAATAACATAGATGATGTCGGATTCTTTCGGGAATTGGTCGCATCGCTCACGAGTCAATACATGATAGACCCTGCCCGAATTTATGCGGCGGGTCATTCTAATGGTGGGATGATGGCGTATCGGCTTGGCGCAGAGATGTCTGATGTATTTGCGGCAGTGGGAATTATGGCAGGGTCAATTGGTGGGTATCCAACCCCAACCAGCGATGAATTATATACCATCCCGCAACCTCAAAATCCGGTTTCTGTCATTCATATTCATGGTATGGAAGATGAGCAAGTGCGGTATGAAGGGGGTGTGAATAAACTCATTAGCCCATCTAGGCGAAATGATTTATCAGTTGCCGATGCGATGGCATTTTGGGTGGGGGTGAATCAATGCGACCCTGTTCCCATCACCGAAAAACTTGATGATGATATGGTGATTGTAGACACTTATTCATGTGATGCTACAGGCACAGGGATAAAACTGATTTCAATTGTAGATGGTGGTCATTCATGGGCGGGTGGTTTTGTAGAGAGACAGCGTGCCGATACACCCAGCCAACGGGTTTCTGCTACAGATGAAATATGGGCATTTTTTGAATCTCATCCCAAACTTTAACCATCCAATCGTTTGACATTGGCATGAGGGATATTATAATTATCCTCATGCCAACATTACCAGAGTCGCGCAAAACAAATACATCTATCCAAAAAAAGACACATTCCAGTGATAGAAATTCACGTTATCCCCTCATTCTTGTTATATTGATGGCATTTGGCATGATAGGTATTGCGCTTTGGAATGCTATCCCAAAACCACCCGCCCCAATTCCTACTGCAACTGTTCCTGCCACCATCACATCCTTGCCCACATCATCTGGTGTGGCGGGCGCGACTGCCGTCCCTTATGAAGCCCTCACACAATCATTAGCCCATTCTTTGGTGTGGATAGAATCTATCCCGCGCACCAGCTTTGCCCCAGAACATGGCACAGGGGTCATTTTATCGTCAGATGGGCTGGTCTTGACCAATGCCCACGTAATTTCGTATGGTGATGTCTCTGGGGAGATTAGCGCATCACAAGTGATTGGCACGCGCCTTGTTCAACGGCGTGTAGATGTGCTTGGTATTGCTCCTTGTGAAGACTTAGCCTTGCTCGATATTTCTGGCGATGATTACATCCCAATTGCGATGAATCCCATACCCGATATTGGCTTGGGGACAGAAATTTTTATTTTGGGGTATGGTCAAAGCACACTCTCTAGTAATGTCTCCATCGGGTTTGCTCGTGGAGAAATTAGCCGAACATTGGTGACATTTTCGCCATATCAGGCATTAATCGAACACACTGCCGAATTATTGCCGAGTGATAGCGGTAGCCCATTATTTAATCGGATGGGAGAGATGATTGGGGTGAATACCCTCATGGATGTGCAGGGTAGGGGAAGGCGTGCTTCGTATGCTATTTCGCAAGAACGGATTCAATTGGCGCTTGGCTATTTGCGGACACAACAATCACCAACGCCAAATTATGATTTGGCTATAGAAGATATTGTTGTGCATCGGCTCACCGATTATTTTGACCGCCATTGTTATACCATGTCCCTAAATGCAGATGTCCCATTGGTTGTGAGTGTTACCCCACAAGAGACACAATTATTTCACCCCATTTTAGCCATTTATACCCCACAAAATAAATTGCTATATGAACCTGTTTTGCTCACAGCCGATAAATCTTATACACAAATTATGACCATACCGACTGATGGAAATTATACGGTGGTGGTCGGACGCACATCCACAACCACCACAGGCGCAGATAAGTTAGGCGACTATCGCCTAACTATTCGCCAAGAAAATTAATTGTTGCGGGGCAAACTATTGGCAAAATCTTCGCAAATTTTGACGCTAGTCCCTACATAAATGAAATAGTAGCGCACATTATTTTCGGTATAATCCCACGCATCGGCACAGGGGCGTAAGCCCGCATCTGGTTCTGCATCACTAAAAAATGGTGATGGCACAAGGCATCCTAATTGATTATTGAGGTTGGCGAATCTGTCCCAATTGACCGAGAGTACCGCACCAACACTATTGGGTAGTGTTTCGTGTGAATAAAATCGGATGGCAAAGGCATCTATTTTGCCCATAATGCACTCAACATAATTTTGGACAAGCCCTAATTGACGCAAGAAAATTCTATCGGCTATATCTGTGACTGCATTCGGTATGCTTCGCCCTGTAATAAATTCGGCAAAGCGGTCTATGACGTTGGTTTCTTTGACCACATCTATAGCATCTGTCATGGCATAATCGGTGAGGGTTGGCAAAAAAGATGAAGCGGCTTTACCGGGTGTTTCTGGTTGACACGCGACAAGGATGAATAAACTTATCATCATAAACCATAATTTCTTCATGGAATTGTACCTTTGTATGAATTGATATACAAAATTATCATATCAGAAAACGAGTTATAAAAATCCCCATCACATTGGGGGTAAAATCGTTCTTTCAACCAATTACAAATGAAGTTACAACTTGCACTATAATTCACTTATTTTAATCATCTACCAATGTTTTGAAATTCTGACTATGTAGGTTATAATTAAAAAAATTGTGCTTCTTTATTAAATAAAAAGGCGTTTTTGTTATGAGTAGTTATATAGAGCCTCATGAACTAGAAACACCCTCCGATGCACTGAATGATATTCCAACCAATATTGACTTTGCGACAGAGGTCAAGGCAGACCGCCTAAGCCTGTTATCGCTCATCACCATGTATGGGTCATTTGCGTTGGTCATCGTCATGCTGACGATTATCGTATCCGCCAAAGTGAGTCAGTTTATTTGGATATATGCTCCACTCACATTAGGGGTTGGTAGTTTTATCACCCGCATATTGCTAAAGCGAAAATTATTTGATTTTGCATCTGTTTTTTATGTCATTACATTAGTCGTGGCTTTATCGGTTGGGATGTTGGATAAAGACCCACAAGCCATCCAGATTGTGCCATATATTTTTGTCATGGTTATTTTTGTGGGTGGTTTGCTCATTCGTCCACAAGTGACATTGCTTTTGGCATTGGTTTGTGCGGTGTTGATTGCCACCATTCCTGCTATTAGTTTGGGTGGATGGGACTTTTTTGGACCCTATCAATTTTTTGCTATTATCCTTGTTTTTATGAGCGCATTACTCTCCATCCAAGCCACTGGTGAATTATATAGTGTGACTGAATGGGCGCTTTTGAATTATCGTAAAGAGAGCCAAACGAATTTGGCACTGTTTGAAAACCGCGAAAAATTGCAACGAAGCCTCAAACGAAGTGAAGTCTTGGCAGATGAACTGAGTCTATCGAATGTGGAACTCGAAGAAGCCCGCAAATTGGCAGAAGCCGCCAAGAACTTCCGTGGGCAATTTTTGGCGAATATGAGCCATGAACTCCGTACACCATTAAATGCTATCATCGGGTTTAGCGAGACGATGCTCAAGTTCCCCATTATGTATGATAATGAAGAGTTACCAGAAGCCTATAAAGCAGACCTCAACCAAATTTTTAATAGCGGTCGCCAATTGCTTCACCTCATCAACGACATCCTCGACCTAGCGCGGGTAGATGCGGGGAAACTCGAAATTTATATGCAACGGGTACAATTGCGCCCTGTTCTTGACGCAGTGATGGGTACTGCTCGTGGTTTGTTGGGTGATAAACCGGTTGAATTAAAAGCAAATATCCCAGACCCACTCCCAGAAGTTTGGGCAGATGAATCGCGGGTACGCCAAGTATTGCTCAATTTGTATAGCAATGCGACTAAATTCACCAATGAAGGCAGTATCACACTCACCGTTCAAGAAGTCCCAGAAGGGGTTCAATTTAGCGTCAGTGATACAGGCGCAGGTATCCCAACTGACCAATTTGATGTTATCTTTGAAGAATTTCGGCAAGTGCGTGGACAAACTCGCCCCACGCAAGCTGGGTCGGGGTTGGGTTTGCCAATCTCCCGTCGCTTATTAGAACTGATGAATGGGCGGATTTGGTTAGAAAGTGAAATGGGGAAGGGGTCTACCTTCTATTTTATTCTGCAACCCTATCAAAAATCCAAATTTGAGACGATGGAAACATCTGGCTTGCCTTTGGATAGTGCCTCATCGTCCACCATCCAAACCCCACAGGAGGCTTAGGCGATGCGTATTTTATACGTAGAAGATAATCCCGCGAATGTCTCGTTGGTAAAACGAGTCGCGCGGGAGCATGAGTTAGTTAATTATATAGACGGCGAAGAAGCCCTTCGCAATTTTGAAAAAGATAATCCCGATTTGGTCTTGATGGATATCCAACTCACAGGGCGTTTGAGTGGGTTGGATGTGGTGCGTGAATTGCGCCAACAAGGGTATACTGTCCCAATTATTGCCGTGACTGCTTATGCCATGATTGGCGATAGAGAACGGTGTCTGGCGGCAGGATGCGATGATTATATGGCGAAACCATTGCCTATTCCCGATTTGTTACGCTTATTTGAACGGCGTAAACAAGAACTGGCAGAATTGGCGACATTAGTATCTACTGTACCTGCGCCAGAGGTGAAGGTCGAAGCGCCTGTGACAGATGTTAAGTCCGTGACACCACCCGTAGAGGTGAAGGTCGAAGCGCCAGTGGCAGATGCTAAACCCGTGACACCACCCGTAGAGGTGAAGGTCGAAACGCCAGTGACAGATGCTAAACCTGTGACACCACCCGTAGAGGTGAAGGTCGAAACGCCAGTGACAGATGCCAAGCCTGTAACACCACCCGCAGAGGTGAAGGTCGAAGCGCCAGTGACAGATGCTAAACCCGTGACACCACAGACAGATGTGAAATCTGAAGCATCAGCGATAGATGCAAAACCCCCAACACCACCTGTAGAGGTGAAATCTGATACACCTGTTACTGATGCTCAATCGGTAACACCACCGACAGAAGTAAAAGCCGAAGTTTTGGCAACAGATACGCCAAAGACAGGTGATGCACCAAAAGCAGATGCGCCAAACACATCCAGCGAAAAAGGTGAGGGTGATATCAAGGTCACTCCATAGTGTGTTGACATACCGTTAAGAAAACCTTAAGATATATAGAAATAAACAAATATCTTTTTTAAGGACTTTGTGATGACCGAAAAAATAGCCCTTGTAATAGATGATACCCCCGCCAATCGAGATTTTCTGGAACGATTGATGATGATGGCGGGGTTTAAGATTGTTGGGGCTTCTAGCGGTAAGGCGGCATTGGAGCAAGCAGACGCATTAGAAAAACTTACCATTGCCCTTATTGATATGGAATTACCCGATGTCAATGGCTTACAACTGACTAGCGACTTACGGAAACGTTTCCCAGATGCTTATTTAGTTGTGGCAACCATGCACGATGAACGGGCTTTGATGCAAAGTGTGTTAGAAAAAGGGGGGAATTGCTTTTTGGTCAAACCACACGGATTTATGGAACTATTTAAGCGCCTTACAACCATAACTATGGAAGAACTGCTCAAAAGCCCATATACCGTCATTGACCATTTTGGACCGCGTATCTTTACGCCTTTGAGCAGTTCAACATGAAGTTATAATTTAGAGAGTGCACTTTCGAGGTGATTAAGGGTGAACGGTTTTAGCAGAAATTGGTCTGCGCCTTCTTCTATGGCATGTTGACCATCTTGCCGAGACCCACTAATCACAATAAAATGTGTATTTTTCCATGTATCATTTTGTTTGAGTTTATGGAGCAACTCAAACCCATTCATTTCTGGCATAGATAAATCAGAAATAATGACATCAGGTGCTACCGCCTGTTTGTTGAGTATATCTAATCCTTCTACACCATTTTGTGCCATATAAACAGTATGGTCGCTAAACTCTAGCCAATCTCGTAACAACCGCAACATATTGACTTCATCTTCTACCACTAAAATATTTGCCATAAAAAAATCCTTTTTATAATTTATAAACCAGAATGAATTAGGTGCGGATATGTCCGTCTCCGATAATCACCCATTTATAGGTGGTTAATTCATCTAGCGCCATAGGACCGCGTGCATGTAATTTTTGTGTGCTAACTGCGACCTCTGCACCAAGACCTAATGCACCTCCGTCATTAAAGCGGGTACTCGCATTCCAAAACACGGCAGACGAATCTACTTCATTCAAAAATTGCTCTGCATGATGTGCATTTTGGGTGAGTATGCCATCCGAATGACCCAAACTATGCAGACGAATATGCGTCATGGCTTCATCCATTGAATCTACTACTTTTAAGCCCAAAATTAGCGACATCCATTCGGTATCAAAATCTTCTTCACTTGCGGGCAGAATTTTGGCATAGCATAAATCTCGAATATAAGCAAACGCGCGGGGTTCTGCCCGAAATTCGACAGTTGGTAAACGGTCAATCAGGCGCGGTAAAATTGCTTGCGCTATATTTTTATGAATGAGAACCGTATCGAGCGCATTACAAACAGATGGGCGCGATGTTTTTGCGTTGTGGATGATATTGAGCGCCGATGGAATATCTGCGGATTCATCCACAAATAAGTGGCAAATCCCGACACCACCCGTAATGACAGGGATGGTGCTATTTTCTTTGCAGAACCGATGCAAATCTGCCCCACCACGCGGGATAATCATATCAATATGGTCATGTAATTTGAGCATTTCGCCAACATAACGGCGGTCTGTGCTTTCGATGAGTTGAATGGCATCGGCAGGTAGCCCACTTTGGGCAATTGCCTCTTTCATCACGCGCACCATCGCCATATTGCTCCGTAAAATTTCTTTTCCACCACGCAGAATACACGCATTCCCCGATTTTAGGGCGAGTACCGCGACATCAATCGTCACATTTGGGCGGGCTTCATAAATCACACCAATCACACCAATGGGCGTCTTACGGCGTGATACCCGTAATCCATTGGGTAAAACTTGTTCTTCTATTACACGACCAACTGGGTCTGGTAGAGTGGCAACGGTGCGAACATCCGCCACAATGCCATCGAGCCGTTTTTGCAGATTAATGCGGTCTAGGAGCGCCTCACTTGTGCCATTGGTGCGGGCTTCTTCTAAATCGGCACGATTTGCCTCTAACAATTCGTCACGATGGGTGGTTAGGGCGTCTGCAATACACAGCAGGGCATTGTTTTTTTGCTCTGTCGTAGATTTAGCCAGAATATAGCCTGCATTTTTGGCGCTGGTTGCCAGTTGGATGATGTCCAACG
>CALDGT010001152.1 GCA_937942935.1 uncultured Chloroflexota bacterium
TTTCTTTTTCTTTCAGTCGTCTGTATCGTTTGATATGACGCTCACTGTTGGTAAAGGGACGGTGCGTGTTAAGGTTGGTAGTGAACGCGAACAAGCAGAGAGCCGGTTTCGTGACCTCATTTCTGAGACAACTATCAGCACCGATAGCACGGACTTATGGTCACAAGCCACTATTAATTTTGTAGACCCCAATTATGAGCAATTGGTTGTCAGTTTATCACTGAAGGGTAACACAACCGTCCGTATAGAAGATGCAACACGCCCTCGTTTTAATTGGACATCATCCAATTATCAAATTAGCCTTGTTGATTTGACAGGAGAAATAGATGTCCTTGTATCTCCCGAATTAAATCGTGATATTTCGGTATCTCTGATGACACCTAGTGGCATAGAATTGCGTTTATTGAATGCGGGACGGTATTTAGTAGATGCCTCTTTGAGTGAAGTTAGCATTACTAATCGGGGAGGGCAGGCAGTCATTATTGCCAAAGACCGTATTACAGCCGAATCGG
Organism: uncultured Chloroflexota bacterium; assembly: GCA_937942935.1. Taxonomy (GTDB): domain Bacteria; phylum Chloroflexota; class Anaerolineae; order Aggregatilineales; family Phototrophicaceae. The sequence goes on from CALDGT010001152.1 coordinate 513, forward strand.
TTGGTGAAGGCGAAAAAGCGACTATTTTGGGCGAGGAGTTGGTTATAACACGCACATCAGCGCCAATAGAATTGCTCGAAAATAGCGACTTAAACACACTCATCCCCTATCAAGATGGAACGGCACAAATTATTAATGACCCCCCATATAGCTGGACTTGCACCAATGGTCCTGCTAATAACCTGCCCAGAGGCAATTATTATCATGATATTGCACCCGATGGTCGAGCGAGTTTTCACTTAAAACGGCTGAATGGGGCAACATCAAATGGGTATACCCGTTGCTCTCAAGTTTTTCCAAATGGGTTAGATGTAACACAATATGATTATTTAGCGCTTCAAGCCGTATTGTATATTAATTATCAATCACTGACCGGATGTGGTGTAGAAGCAAGTGAATGCCCGTTGATGCTTTATGTGGATTATACCGATGTCAACGGTGTCAGTGGCAGACGGTGGTTTCATGGTGTCTATGCACAACCATTGCCATCTAGCTCATCGTGGAAGCGCCTATGTGATGATTGTGTGCAAGAACACATCCTGATTTATGAAAAAACATGGTACATTTATAATAGTGGTAATTGGCTCAATTTATTCGTGGCAGACCGTCGCCCCGCCAAAATTAATTCTATTTCGTTCTATTCAGAAGGTCATGAATATGATGTTTTTGTGGATGAAGTGGCAATTTTAGCGCGTTCAACAGGCACGGAACAACCGTAATTAGGTGGTATTGTGATTAGTGAAGAGACAATCAATAACATTATAACCCTTGCATCTGGTTATATGGGGTTAGTCGTGGGAGCATTTTGGCTAGGAAGCGTGATATGGACATTCAAAGATATTCGCGCCCGTTCTCGTGATTTTGTGGTACGTTTATTTGCGGTTGGGCTAGTGGCATTGCTCACATTACCCGGTTTTATTTTGTATTTATTTGTTCGACCAAAAGAGACACTTGCCGAAGCATATGAACGGTCATTAGAAGAAGAAGCATTGCTCCAAAACATTGAAGAAAAACCCACTTGTCCGGGGTGTAGTCGGCGTGTCGAAACCACATGGCAAGCCTGCCCTAGTTGTCATACACGGCTCAAAAAGGCGTGTGTGCAATGTGGGCAATTGCTTGAGCTTTCGTGGAAAGTCTGCCCACATTGCACAACCTTGCAAACAAACCTAAATACAGATGTTTTGGCAGAACTCACTTATAAACCTCAAACAACATCGCGTAAACGCCAAACCAGCGAAACTTATAACACGACTGGATTAGAATTTATAGATGACAATGAATAAAAAATAAGGGCGCGAAATGGATTGCGCCCTTATAATGACACACAATTCAGCTAAGCATCAATTGTATGAACTTTGAGAAAATTCGTTTGATGTGCTACCCCAACACCAAATGGAACACTGGCAATGACAACTACTGTATCTCCGCGAGAAACAAATCCCTCTTGTAACATATAATGTGAGACTGTATCTAACATCTCATCTGTATTATTAAAATTAGGGATGAGGATGGGAATAACCCCCCAAACAAGCGCCATCTGACGATAGGCTACAGGGTTTGGGGTAACGCAAACAATCGGCACACGCGGACGTTCACAAGCCACACGGCGGGCAGTATACCCGCTTTGAGTGACCGTGACAACTGCACGCGGATTCAATGCTTCAGAGATATAATATGTCGCCTCGCTGACAGCATCTGAAATCGCTTCACCGCCCATATTAACGCCACTTGTACGTGTCCAGCTAGAAGAGCGATTTTGCCAAATATTTTGCTCGGCAATTGCGGCAATAGTCGCCATTGTCTCAACAGCTTCTAGTGGATATTGCCCTGATGCGCTTTCATTACTCAGCATAACAGCATCTGTGCCATCAATAATTGCATTATACACATCACTCGCTTCTGCACGAGTGGGGCGGGGTGAGGCAACCATCGAACTAAGCATTTGTGTAGCCGTGATGACTGGTTTGCTTGCTTTATTACATAATTTGATAATCCGTTTTTGGTGAAAGGGAACTTCTTCGGCTGGTGTCTCGATGCCCAAATCACCCCGCGCAACCATGATACCTTCGCACACATTGATGATTTCTTCGATATTTTCGAGGGCTTCATGTTTTTCGATTTTGGCAATCACACCAGCATCTTTGCCCAAATGACGCATAAGCCACCGCAATTCTCGAATATCATCTGCGGAGCGCACAAATGACATGGCGATGTAATCTGCATCTTTTGACAGGGCAAATTCAATATCATCACGGTCTTTATCGGTGATAGCAGATAGGGTTAAATGGGCATTTGGAGCCATCACCCCTTTGCGTGAGCTAAGAACACCACCCAGTATGACTTCGCAAACCAAGCCATTTGGCACAAGGTCAGTAATCGCAAATTCCAGATTGCCATCATCCAACAACAATCGTAGTCCGGGTTTTAAGTCACGGACAAATTCAGGATGTGGGAGCGTTACCACATTATTAGAGCCATCGGCTTCGTTTAGGGTGAGGGTAATTTTATCTCCCTTTGCCAATGTAATCGGGTTTTTAATCGCTCCCACCCGAATTTTAGGACCTTGAATATCGGCGAGGATAGCGATTACTCGCTTTTCCTCTGCCGCAATTTGACGAATTAAATCTATAGATTGTCCATGACGTTTATGGTCGCCATGAGAGAAGTTGATGCGGGCAACATCCATCCCAAGCTGAATCAGCCGGCGGATTTTGTCTTCATCCCAAGATGATGGTCCAATGGTGGCGACAATTTTTGTTCTTTTGGTGTGAATACGGGCTAAAACCACAACATTTCCTCCAATTCCAAATCACTACGCACATGGACATCTATGATAGCGCAAATTAGAGTTTTAGGTTAGTGAATGCTTTCAACCCAGCATAAACTGCCGCACTTCCCAATTCTTCTTCAATGCGAAGGAGTTGGTTATATTTGGCAATCCGGTCACTACGAGCTGGCGCACCTGTCTTAATTTGACCCGAATTCATCGCAACTGCTAAATCGGCGATAGTGGTATCTTCGCTTTCACCGCTACGGTGACTGGTTACGACTGTCCAACCATGGCGTTGAGATAATTGGGCGGCGGCGAGTGCTTCGGTTAATGAGCCGATTTGATTTACTTTGAACAACAAGGAATTGGCGGCTTTTTCTTTGATGGCGCGGTGGACACGGGTAACATTGGTAACGAGCAAGTCATCGCCCACAATTTGAACACGGTCTCCGATGGCGGCAACCAGTTTTGACCAATTTGCCCAATCATTTTCGGCTAAACCGTCTTCAAGTGAGATGATGGGATAACGATTTGCCCAATCCGCCCAAAATTCGACCATTTGCTCACCAGTGAGGACTTTGCCTTCAATCTCGAGGTGATATTTGCCGTCTTTGTAAATTTCAGATGTAGCAGGGTCAAGTGCGATGCGGATTTGTTCACCGGGTTTATAGCCAGCTTGGATGATAGCTTCCATAATGACATCTAATGCCGCTTGATTCGAGCCTAAACTGGGGGCAAAACCACCTTCATCCCCGACATTAGTCGAGTGACCGCCTTTATGCAACACTTTTTTGAGGGTGTGATAAATTTCTGCACCCCATTGCAAGGCTTCGGCGAAACTAGATGCACCGACAGGCATCACCATAAATTCTTGGAAATCGGTGCTACCAATGGCGTGCTTGCCACCATTCATGATATTCATCATGGGGACAGGCAACACATGGGCATGAACACCGCCTAAATAAGCATAGAGGGGCAACCCAACGCTGGCGGCAGACGCATGTGCAACTGCCATCGAGACACCCAAAATGGCATTTGCGCCGAGTTTACTCTTGGTGGGGGTGCCATCGAGGGCAATCATCTTATCGTCGATTGCTTTTTGATTGAAGGCATATTCCCCGACAAGGGCTTCTGAGAGAATTTCGTTCACCGCGCTAACCGCTTTGAGGACACCTTTACCACCAAAGCGTTTTGCATCACCATCACGAAGTTCAAGGGCTTCATGCTCACCTGTGGATGCACCGCTAGGGACGATAGCACGCCCAAACGAACCATCTTCTAAAAAGACTTCTACTTCAACTGTTGGATTCCCACGCGAATCTAACACCTCACGGGCGTGAATACTTTCAATAACAGACATGAATTTTGTCTCCTTTTGATTTGACAGAATGTGCGCCATTCATGATGCGCTCATGGAAATATACCCCTTTCAGCATAAAAAAGCCACTGTTAGCAGGTAAAATTTAACGAGTATCACCCTGTTTTGGTGATGATTATCATGAAAGACCACCCGCCGTTGCAGTGTCATATAGGATAACTTACAATGTGAATATGATTGTTCGTATCGAAAAGAGACTTTTATCATGAAAAACACCCCAGATGTTTACTTAGACTATTCCGCAACCACCCCATTAGATAAACGTGTTTTAGAGGCAATGATGCCCTATTTGACGGATGTCTATGGCAACACCTCATCTACTCACAGGCATGGACGTAAAGCTGAGGATGCTGTCGAAAATGCTCGACAAAAAATGGCAAAAATTTTCAATTGCAAACCATCTGAAATTATTTTCACCAGTGGTGGGACAGAAAGTGACAACCTTGCTATTCGTGGGGCGGCTTGGAATGCACAAAAATCCGGAACAGGCAGAAATCATCTCATTACAACCCCTGTTGAGCATAGCGCCGTTGGCAAAACAGTCGGGCAACTCGCCGATTTTCTCGGTTTTTCTTCCACCGTTTTGCCCGTGGATGACCAAGCAATGGTAGATGTTGAAGAATTTGCCAATGCCTGCACCGATAAAACGATTGTCGCCAGCATTATTTATTCCAATAACGAAGTAGGGACAATTGCACCACTCCCCAAATTATCGGAACAAGCAAAAGTGCATGGCGTTTTATTGCATACTGATGCAGTTCAAGCGGCAGGGCAACTATCACTTGATGTTAATATGCTTGGTGTGGATATGATGAGTATTTCAGCACATAAATTTTATGGACCCAAAGGGGTAGGGGCGTTATATGTACGCGAAGGGGTGGATATTGTCCCTAGCAACACAGGCGGGAGTCATGAGGAGGGGCATCGTCCGGGGACATTAAATACGGCAGGGATCGTTGGTATGGCAGAAGCATTGGTCTTGGCATACGAAGAACAAGCCCAACATTTGGGGCATTATCGGCACTTGCGCGATATGCTGGCGGATGGGATTTTATCACGCATCCCCGATACACGCATGACTGGTCATCCCAGTGAGCGCCTACCATCTCATGCAAGTTTTGTATTTCAAAATATCGAGACCAACCAATTACTCATGCACCTCGATATGAAAGGGATTTCGGCGAGTGGTGCATCGGCATGTAAGACGGGCAATCCAGAGCCGTCTGGTGTATTATTAGCGATGGGATTTTCTAGGGCAGAAGCAGGTGGTAGTTTGCGCCTCACTGTAGGTCGGTATACCACCGAAGAAGAAGTAAATTATGCTATAGATACCCTCGTAGAAGTGGTCGAAAAATTACGTAAATTGAGACGAGCAAACTAATTGATGAGTAATAATGCAAATAAGCGAGTTGTGGTGGCAATGAGTGGTGGTGTAGATAGCTCAGTTGCCGCCGCACTCCTCAAAGAACAAGGTTACGATGTGGTGGGAATGATGATGCGCCTGTGGTCAGAAGAGACTGTTGCGGGTGGAGCGCATAATCGGTGTTGCACACCAGAGCAATTGAGTGATGCCCGACGAATTGCCGATAAAATTGGTATTCCGTTTTATGTATTGGATACCAAAGAGGTATTCCGTAACACCATCGTTGAATTTTTTCTTGAACAACATCGGCAAGGAGTCACACCTAACCCCTGTATTGAGTGTAATCGGCAAATTCGATTCACTTATTTATATGATAATGCGATGGCATTGGATGCAGATTATTTAGCGACAGGACATTATGCCCGTATTGATACCACAGCAGAAGGCGAATATCGTTTGCATGCGGGCGTGGATGATGCCAAAGACCAAAGTTATGTGTTACATGTTCTCACACAACAGCACATGGCACATACTTTGTTCCCAATTGGGGAATATCCCAAACCCCAAGTGCGCGAAATCGCCGAAAAATACGGACTGATTAGCGCCAAAAAGAAAGATAGTCAAGACTTATGCTTTTTGGGTGATGGCGATTATCGCCGTTTTTTGACCGATTATGCCCCAGAAGTGATGAAACCCGGTCCCATCGTCCTTAAAACAGGTGAAATTATTGGCGAACACAATGGATTGGCAAATTACACCATAGGGCAACGCAAGGGGTTAGGCATTGCCTATTCTGAACCCCTCTATGTAATTGCGACAAATCCTTATCGCAATGCCCTGATTGTCGGTGTGGCAGATGATTTGGGCAAACGCGAATTAACAGCAAACCGAGTGAATTGGACAATTAAAAACCCACCCACAAAACCATTCCACGCAGGGGTAAAAATTCGCTATAAAGCAAAAGCAGTGGATGCCTTTGTCACCCCTTTGGATGGTGGTCGGGTACATATCCAATTCGATACCCCTCTGCGTGACATTACACCCGGTCAAGGCGCGGTCATGTATGATGGGGATGTATGTTTGGGGGGGGGAATTATCCTGAAAGATGAGGATTAATCCCCTAATTCAATCCTAACCATATTATCTGGCTGAGGAATGTTATTTATCGTCATCGGTAATCGTTCTAGGGTAGGGAAGGTATACATCCCGATTAGCATATAAGCATTTTTGTTTAACGGGGCATCGAGTGTGATAAGATGCTCTGTCATGACGATTTCGCCCTTATCCCAAATTATGGTCGGATATTGCCCATTCATCGGGCGGGTATCGGTCTGACCAATACGCCCTTCATCCGAAAAAACTTGGATGAATAAGGTTGCATCTATATTGGGGCGATGCACAAGAGATTGCCAATACAGATTGACCGCTAATTGACCACCAATTGAGGTTGATTTGACAGCTTGCAAGCCAATTTTATCCGCTAAAACAGCATTTATCGGTTGTGTATCTGATGGAATAGTCATAAGTGGATGAGCCACTTTCACCCAGCCGATAGTGGCTAGTGTATTCAACGGATGTCCAATTGGACTGATTGCCGATAGATTTGTCCGTGTTTTGCCATCATAAATCCCAGCAACCAACCGATATGCCCCGAATGGTAAATTTTCGGATAAAACTAATGAATATGCCATAAATGGCGATAAAGATTCATCCCAAATCATCGGCGGGTAGAGATACGACAGGCTAATATCGGCGGCAGAGGCTTTATTATCTGCATCTTGCGTGTGAAGTTGCAACACCGTGAAATAGCGTTGGTTGAGTTGGCGACCATTCCACTGAATATGATACCTTAATTCCTCGCCAGATACCCCTTGAATGGTCTCTGCACCGCGCCAGTCAGTGATTTTAACCGCACCATCTCCAAATTCTGCCAGAGGGGTTGATGTGGTGTGAATTCGATTATCGAATGTTAGGACAAAATCATCAGGCAAAATGATATTATAACCCATAAAACTGAGGTAATTCCCCCGTCCGCGTGAGAGTTCCTCACCTGTTTGTGCAATAGGAATGAGTTGCGAGT
>CALDGT010001153.1 GCA_937942935.1 uncultured Chloroflexota bacterium
ATTTATTGGCACAGCCTATCATCATAAACGCGATTTAGTCACCCATAGCGCAATTGCAGATTGGACTGTTGACCAATTAGCACAAAAACACAAAAAATCGGCGGATGAAGTGGCAAATTATTTCGGAGAGATGTATGAAGTATTCACCGAGATGCACCGTATCCTCAAAATTGGTGGAAAGATCGCTGTCGTTATCGGAAACACTGCACTTCATAAGATAGAGATACACAATGCAGAAGTATTTATGGAACAACTGAGCGCATTAGGGATGAATTTAATAACCATCATCAAACGTGAAATTCCATCTAAAAATCTACCATCTGTGCGCGATGAACACACAGGACGCTTTGCCAAAGTGACAGATGACAATATTACCTATGCGTACCCGACAGAATACATTCTGGTCATGGAGAAAAAATGAAGGCAAAAGATATTTTGCAGTTTTATAATGATTACTATAGTCATTATGGAGAAACTGTTTACCTACATCTCAGTGAAATTCTAGCTGAGGCAAAAGAGCAACATCGTAAAGATATTGATAAGTTTAATGCAGAAATAGATGAGTTTAATCTAAGTGTGGATGAGTTCAATTCAAAAGCAGATGAAAATACCGATAAAAAAGAGAAAAAACAAAAGAAAGATTTTGAACAATCATGGCGGTCTGTAAAGGGTGCATCGCTTGAAAATTTGATATTACAACTTTTATTAGATGTATTCAAAAATGGTGTAATTAAAATTATCAAGGGAAGTGGTGCTGTCAAATTATCTTCATCACTAAAAACAATTTATGATGCTTTATTGGTAGATTATCACGACTTAGGCAAACATCTTCCTGATTCTGATTTAATTATTTATACTGAAACACCTCCACATCTTGTTGCTATTTTATCCATCAAGGCTAGTTTAAGAGAACGTATTGCACAAGTAGCCTATTGGACATCAAAAGTTGAAGTACCGTATTTTTTCATCACTATAGATGAGGATGGAGATTTTCAACACGAAACAGTGAATAAACCACGAGCAATCGCAGAAGCAGATACTGATGGGGTTTATTTACTCACAGAAAAACCCTTCATTACCAAACGAGCAGATAAGGTTAAACTTTTTCATCAACTCGTAGATGATATAAGGCAATTAGCCAATAAAGGTAGTACTTCATGAAACCACTCACCAAGAATCTCTACGGTATTTTGACCTTAGCCCAATTCATGAATAGTTATTTGCTCGATACAGGTAACGGGCTAGTGGTAATAGACACAGGCATTTCACCAAAGCATATCACCAAAATCGAAAATGGGTTATCTGAACAGGGCTGGAAATTATCGGACATCAAGCACATCCTCATCACCCATTGTCATTATGACCATATCGGCGGATTGGCATATTTGCAAACCAAAACCAATGCCCCAACGTATGCCCACCCCGCCGACATCCCTGTTATTCATGGCAAAAAACTGCCCGATTATGCCAAACCAGAAGAATTAGGGACAATCAATCGGATGGCGTTAAAAATTGCGATGAATCGCAAATTTCCTTCTGCGCGGGTGGATGTTGAAGTGAGGGATAATCAAATTTTGGGTGATATTTTTCCTAATTTGACCGTGATTCATCTCCCCGGTCATAGTGATGGGCAAATCGGGTTCTGGCTACCCGACGAAAAACTGCTCATCGGCGGAGATGTGATGATGCACATGCCTTTTGGAATGATTATGCCTACCCGCCTCGCCTCGCCAGATTGGACAGCCGCCAAAAAATCTATCAAACGGGTGGCAGAAATGGGTCTCAATGCGCTTTGTGTTGGGCATGGGCGACCTGTCATGCAAGACGCGCACATCAAAATTAACAAATTGGCACAAAGACTTTAACCCTAGACGGGTGTATCATAAACAACATTCAAAATGACGGTAGGAAACACCTACTAAATCACACATAGGAGCATGTATGAAAATTTTGGTCACAGGTGGCGCAGGGTATATCGGCAGTCATGTTGTCCAAATGCTCATTGAGCAAGGATATGAAGTGGTTGTATTCGATAATTTAGTGGCGGGGTATCGGGAATCTGTTCATCCAAAAGCCACCTTTATCTTAGGCGACCTCATGAAGCCCGATGATATTGCCAATTGCTTTGCCACACATCAATTTGATGGGGTCATGCACTTTGCCTCGCATATCCAAGTCGGTGAGAGCATGAGCAAACCATTCAAATATTTGCGCGATAACATCACAGGACTCATCAACCTGCTTGAATTTGTGGCAGAATACAAAGTAGGTCGCTTTATTCTATCTTCAACAGCCGCCCTATTCGATAATCCACAACGTATCCCGATTGACGAGACCGAAACCCAACAACCGGGGAGCATTTATGGCGAGACCAAATATGTCGCAGAGAGATTGCTCAAATGGATGGATACCCTATATGGCATGAAATATTGCGCCTTACGTTATTTTAATGCGTGTGGCGCTCATCCCGATGGGCATATCGGCGAAGGGCATCAACCAGAAACCCATCTCATCCCGCTTGTACTGCAAGTCGCACTCGGTCAACGCGAAAAAATCGCTATTTATGGCACTGATTACGAAACATCAGATGGCACATGCGTCCGCGATTATGTCCATGTTCAAGATTTAGCATCGGCGCATATTTTGGCATTTAACGCATTGGCAACAGGCAATAGTCGGGTATATAACTTGGGCAATGGCACAGGCTTTTCTGTGCGAGAAGTGATTGATGTGTGTCGCAAAGTCACTGGGCATCCCATCCCTATCACAGAAGTAGAGCGCCGTCCCGGAGATTTAGCAACATTGGTCGCCGATAGCACCAAAATCAAAACCGAACTCGGTTGGAATCCACAATATACCGATTTGACAAAAATTGTCGAAACGGCTTGGAAATGGCATCAATCACATCCTAATGGGTACAAAAAGAGCTAATTCTTTTGGCGGATAAATAGGCGTGTTTATCCGCCACTTTACTCAATCTAACCTTAACTAAACCTTAACTCATTATCGCCCCCAAAACTCACAATTTGACGTTACAATCTCCCCCGTCTTTTTATTCATCCATGAGGAAAATCTACTTTATGTCCAAATTGCGAGTTTTATCACTCTTCATCGGCGCGTTGGCGTTGATATTTGCAGGTGTCGGTGTGCAAAATGTTTATGCCGCCCCAACCGACCTCATCATTTCGGAATATATCGAAGGTAGTAGCAATAATAAGTCCATTGAAATTTTTAACGGTACTGGCTCAATTGTAGATTTAAGTGCTGGTCAATATCGTTTAGAGCTTTATACGAATGGTTCACCAACAGTCTCTCAATTTGTTAACCTGACAGGGACAATCGCAGATGGCGATGTGCTAGTTATATCCCACGCAAGTGCAAGTGCGTCCATTCTGGCAGTCACCGATATAACGAACTCACTTGTTATCAATTTTAACGGGGATGATGCAATTGTCTTACGCAAAGGTGGGGCGGGCGGTTCAGTAGTTGATTCTATTGGACAAGTTGGGGTTGACCCCGGCACAAACTGGACAGTCGGAAGTGGTGCAACATCTGAATTTACCCTAGTACGTGTAAATACGATTTGTGCAGGGGATACAAACCCAAGTGATACTTATCTTGCAAGTTCTGAATGGGTTATAAATCCGCAAAACACGTTCACATTTTTAGGTTCTCATAGTGTTTCGTGTACCCCAATAGATACTGCCCCAAGCGTATCATCTACCACACCCACCAACCTTGCAACAGGTGTTTTGGTGGGGAGCAATATCACCATCAATTTTAGCGAATTAGTAGATATTAGCGCGGGCGGTGTGACAGTTGAATGTCCCTCTGGCAATACAATCACCTTCACCGCTACTTTACCTGCAAATGATGTTAACAATATCGTCTTAGACCCCACAGCATCCTTGCCCTATAACACCGTTTGTACTGTCACCGCCCTCGCGGCAAATGTCACCGATAATGACGGCACAACCGATAATATGGCGGGCAATTACACATTCACCTTCACCACCGAATCCGCACCTGTCATCACGTATATTCATGATGTACAAGGCTCAGGAGGTGCAAGCCCAATTAGTGGAAGCACAGTCACGATAACTGCCATTGTCATCGGCGATTATCAAGGTCCCGCAAGCACAGAATTACGCGGATTTTTTGTCCAAGAAGAAGATACCGATGCAGATGCAAATCCAGCGACATCAGAAGGGCTTTTTATATTCTGTTCAACATGCCCAACTGCGGTGAATGTCGGCGACAGAGTTCAAATCACAGGTACAGTGAGCGAATTCTTCAACATGACACAAATTACAGCTTCTACAGTCGGGAGCATTACCGTCGTCAACAGTGGTAATCCATTGCCAACACCAGCGACCCTCACACTACCCGTCCCAAATACATTTGCCAGTGTGAATGATTATTATGAACCATTTGAGGGGATGCTCGTCACCTTCTCTAATACCCTCACCGTCAGCGAATATTTTGAGATGGCACGTTATGGGCAAATCATTTTGTATGAAGGGGGTCGCCCGTATCAATTCACTCATAATAATGCCCCCAGTGTAGCGGGTTATACCGCCCATTTAGATAATTTAGCCCGCCGTGAAGTTATTTTAGATGACATCAACAACACACAAAATGCTCCACTCGGCACCACCGAGCGCATTTATCACCCACAACCGGGCGGGTTAAGCATTGGCACACAAGGGGTTAATTATTTTAGAGGTGGTGACACCGTGAGCAACCTCACCGGTATTTTACACTGGTCATTTGCGGGTCTCACTGGCACAGATGCGTGGCGCATTCGTCCCGTACCCAACTTTCCTATCACATTCACCCCAGTAAACACGCGCCCAAGCGCCCCAACCGTCATTGGCGATGTAACTGTGGCAAGTTTTAATGTGTTGAATTATTTCACCACAATAGATACTACATCCAGTTCAAACAGTGGTCCATGTGCGCCATCGGGTACAATGGATTGTCGCGGTGCAGATAACGCCAATGAACTCACACAACAAACAAATAAATTAGTCACCGCCTTGAGTGGCATTAATGCCGATATTTTCGGCTTTATGGAAATCGAAAACGCTAATAACAGTTCAACCGTTGCCGCAGTCGTGACCGCATTAAATGCAGTTGTTGGTGCAGGGACATACGACTATATCAACACCGGTTGGGTTGGCACAGATGCTATCACCACAGCCATCATCTATAAACCTGCGATTGTGCAACCTGTTGGCGGATTCTTGACCGATACAGACCTCATTCATGACCGTCCACCGTTAGCCGTATTATTTGAAGTGGTGGAAGTGGGCAACCAAAGTCTTGGGGAGCAATTCTATGTGATTGTCAATCACTTCAAATCCAAAGGCTCATCAGCAGGGCTACCGGGTGATGTAGATGCGGGTGATGGTCAAGGACAATCTAATGCGACCCGTGTCTTACAAGCCACACGCTTGCTCACATGGATTAGTACAACACTCACCGCCGACCCAGATGTCCTCATCATTGGCGATTTGAATTCAAATAAAAGCGAAGACCCCATCACCACCTTAAAAGCAGGTGGATTCACCGATTTAGTCGAGGCATTTGGTGGTGCAAATGCTTATAGTTATGTCTTTGATGGGCAATTGGGGTATCTTGACCACGCCCTCGCCAATGCCAGCCTGCTCCCCTACATCACAGATACAGTAGATTGGCACATCAACGCCGATGAAATACCCTTGTTCGATTATAACGACACAACTGCCGATACAGGTGAACAGAGCTTTGAACGCAAACCCACCGCTAACCCATTATATGAGGTCAATCCCTTCCGCACATCTGACCACGACCCTGTAATTATTGGGATTAGCTTCCCACAAGCCGCCCCAATCGTGAGCAGTGTTATCAATGTGGGAACAGGGTCATTAGCCAGCACAAACCCCGCTTCGCCTGTGGTCATCACAAATACCGTTGGCACAGTAGATATTACTTTCAGTATGGATGTTCAATATGGCTCTGCTGGGGCAGATGATGCCGATAACCTCGATAATTATATCGTCTTGGCAGAAGGCAGTGTGGCAGGCTTCCAAACCACAGGCACAACTGCGTGTGTGACAGGTGTGAATGTGGGCGATACCGAAATTATCCCCACAGGCATTAGCTATAATAACACCACTCGCACCACCACCTTAACCTTCTCACCTGTATTAAATGTGGGCAAATACAGCGTGATTGTGTGCGGTAGTACATCCATCGTGAACTTGTTCGGGACACCCTTAAATAATGGTCAAGATGTTCAATATTATTTTGACATCGTGATTAACAATAACAATGGTGGCGGAAATAATGGTGGTGGCAACACCAACAATGGTGGCACAACCACAACGGTCCTCACCCAACAACAAATCGAAAGTGGCGCAGTGACCGGTTTGCCTGCAACAGGCGAAACACCCATCTGGGCGGATAACCTGCGGGCAGGTTTGGCAATTGGTGGCGTGATTTTGTTGGCACTCGGCTTCGGATTATTTTTCTTCCGCCGTAAGACAACCGTCACCCGCTAAATTCTGAAATACAAATTTTTTAGGGGCATGAAGCACTTTTCATGCCCTTTTTTTATTCATATAGAGGAGATTTTATGAAAAAATTTCAGCTGTTAGCATTATTCCTCATGATGAGCATCATCACAATCACCCACGCCCAAACATCACCTATCTCTATTCGAGATATTCAGGGTATGGGACATGAATCACCTTATCTGACTCAACCCGTTAGCGATGTCGTCGGGATTGTGACGGCATTGCTCAATAACGGCTTTTGGATGCAAGACCCCACACCAGATGATAATCTTGCCACATCAGAAGGTATTTTTATATTCACCAACACCTTCCCAAGTGTGAATATTGGTGATGCCGTATCGGTATCGGGTGTGGTGCGGGAGCGTTATGGTCAAACCCAAATCGGGGGCGAAAATGCGGGTGAATTGCCCGATGGCATGTTCGCAATTGGTGGCGTATCGAATCCCAATAATACCCCACTCAGCATCAGAGAATGGGCATGTGAAGGGACATGCACCATCGAACCAATCATCGTTGGTGAAGGGAGTGATGAATCAAAAATCGCCTGTCAAAGCGATATTTCTCGCCAACGCCCATTTGATGTGATTGATGATGATAGCCTCACGAGCTATGACCCCGAAACCGATGGCATCGATTTTTGGGAAAGTTTAGAAGGCATGTTGGTGTGTATGTATAACCCTATCAGTATTAGCCCAAACCGTAGTTATAATGAATTTTGGGTTGTGCCAGATGCGGGTGCAGGCGCTTCTCCATTCAATGCGCGTGGTGGTTTGACCATCACAGCCGATGATTTTAACCCAGAATCCATTC
>CALDGT010001154.1 GCA_937942935.1 uncultured Chloroflexota bacterium
CAAATTCACTAGGGCATAACCCGCACGCCGTTTACGCTCTTGACGACGATTAATTTCTTGGTCTCCCGGTTGTGGGACAGTCCATTGAATGACCGTACAAGCCCATGTTAACCCCCCGCCAAATCCAACAAATACAATATAATCCCCCACATTAATACGCCGTTGCTCAACCGCCTCATACAATGCAATTGGAATAGAAGCGGCGGATGTATTACCATAATGTGCCAAATTGCTCATAAATAAATCATCACTCAAATTTAGGCTACGTGCCGCCGCTTGAATAATCCGTTCATTGGCTTGGTGCGGAATAATCAATTTAACATCTTTGAGCGTAATACCAGCCTCTTTGAGGGCTTGCTTAATACTTTCCCCAATCACCCGTGTCGCAAATTTAAAGACTTCGCTCCCTGCCATATACATCTTATGCAATTTAGGGTCTCTTAATCCCTCTTGGGCGCGGACTTCTACCCCACCATAGGTTGGCAATCCGAGCAAATCATACCCTGCCCCATCTGAGCGTAACACACTCGCCAAAATACCACCCGGTGTCGTTTTTGCTTGCAAAACAACCGCCCCTGCGCCATCCCCAAATAAAATGCAAGTGCCTCTGTCTTGCCAATCTAACACACGGCTCATCGTCTCTGCGCCAACCACGAGTGCTGTCTGAATACTGCCAGAGCGAATCGCTTGCGCCGCCATATCTACCCCATAAACAAATCCAGAACAGGCGGCAGATAAATCGAATGCGCCCGCATTATTCGCCCCTAACCAATGTTGGATAAGGCTGGCAGTGCTAGGAAAAATATTCTCTGGTGTGCTGGTGGCTACGATGATTAAATCAATTTCTTGAGGCAAAATATCGGTAATAGCGAGGGCTTGTTTGGCGGCAAATAATCCCAAGCGGGCTGTCGTCTCATCTTCATCGGCAATTCGCCGTTCTTTGATGCCTGTGCGCGATTGTATCCACGCATCAGTCGTTTCTATGATAGCGGCTAAATCTTTATTGGTGAGGATGCTACGAGGCACACGCATTCCCCACCCAACAATATGGGCGTATATATTCGATTGTGAGCGCCCTTCACGTTTTTTATTGCGAGCCATTTTGCTTGTATTCCCCAAAGATTAGGACTGCGTTATGCCCACCAAAACCAAATGAATTGCTCATAGCGATATCAATTTTACGTTTTACCCCGACCAGTGGGGTATAATTGAGGTCACATTCGGGGTCTGGATGTTCCAGATTCATGGTTGGAGGAATAAAATCTTCTAGTATTGCCATGATTGTAAACACAGCCTCTACAGAACCAGCCGCACCCATCAAATGCCCCGTTACCGATTTTGTCGAGCTAATTGGGATTGAATAAGCAAGTTCTCCCAACGCCCGTTTGAGCGCAAGTGTCTCACTGCGGTCATTGAGAGGTGTTCCTGTACCATGTGCGTTGATGTAATCTATTTTCTCGGCTTGCAGTTTTGCATCGCGCAAGGAAATACGAATCGCTTCGGCGGCACTTTCGCCTGTTTCTAGCGGGGCAGTCACATGATAAGCATCCGATGTATGACCATACCCCAAAATTTCTGCATAAATTTTTGCCCCACGCGCCAACGCATGGTCTAATGACTCTAAAACCAATATCGCCGCCCCTTCTGCAACCACAAATCCATCACGCTCTGCATCAAATGGGCGCGAGGCTTGGCGGGGGGTGTCATTTTTGGTCGAAATCGCTGTCATATTGTTAAATCCAGCGATAGTAATTTCTTCTAGTGCCGCCTCTGAACTACCCGCCAATGCGACGTCAATCCGCCCATAACGAATCATTTCTAAGGCTTCACCAATACAATTATTCCCAGTAGCACAAGCAGTCGAAATAGCAAAATTGGGACCACGAATCCCATAAGTCATCGAAATTTTGGCAGATGCGGCATCTGGCAACATCATCGGCACAAGTAACGGGCTAACCGCTTTTGACCCGCGCGTAAAAAAGGTGCTGGTGCTGTTATAAATACTGGCAATTCCGCCAATACCAGTTCCGACAATCACCCCTACCCGATATTCATTTTCGGATGTAATGGTTAAACCAGCGTCATCTATTGCTTGTTTAGCCGCATATAAAGCCAGTTGTGTAAAACGGTCTGTTCGGCGTGATTCGCGTTTACCAAATAATAAATCTGGGTGAAAATTTTTGACCTCACCCCCAAAATGATTTTCGAGGCGAGATGTATCGAGGCGCACAATTGGGTCAATCCCCGTCACACCATCAGCAATATTACGCCATGCTTCCGCGACAGAATTTCCATTAGGGCAGACAATGCCCATTCCAGTTACAACCACTCGTCGGCGTTCCACAATTCCCTCTCATCCTAGTTTGTTTGGGGATGATTTTCATCTTTAAGATGATTATAATCACTTTTTGCATATTGATGATACACCCTTAATCGAATCCAA
>CALDGT010001155.1 GCA_937942935.1 uncultured Chloroflexota bacterium
ATAGCGCCCCATTTCATCGGTTGTGATATTGTGCAAACTAGCCAAGCGGTCAACCATCAACGGGATATAGGCAGGGCTATTGCGTTTGCCTCTGTGTGGGATGGGTGTTAAAAATGGCGCATCGGTTTCGACCAAAATACGGTCTAAAGGCGTTGATGCCGCGACACGGCGCATTTCATCTGCGTTTTTATAGGTGATGGGTCCCGTGAAACCCAAATAAAAGCCAATATTGAGGGCGCGTTTGGCAATCGTCACATCTCCCGAAAATGAATGTAACACCCCTGCCCGATTTTTGAGCGAGTCGGGCAAGTTTTTTGCCCATTTTTCGAGGATGGTGAGTGTATCTTCACTGGCTTCGCGGTTATGAATGATGACAGGCAATTCGAGTTCAGATGCGAGCGCGAGTTGTGCCTCAAATGCACGAAATTGTTGAGATTTGGGCGATTTATCCCAATAATAGTCGAGTCCAATTTCACCAATCGAAATCACTTTAGGATGCGATGCCAATTCACGGATGACAGGAATCACATCTTCATTAAACTCGGCGGTGCTGTTGGGATGAATCCCTACCGCAACAAACATCCCCTCATATTTTTCGGTGAGAACAATGCCTTCCCGCGATGTCTCTATGTCTACGGCAGGAATTATCAATCGGCGCACACCAACCGCGTGCGAATCCGCCCACACTTGGTCACGGTCTTGGTTATAATCTTCAAAATTGAAATGACAATGGGTATCTATTAAATCGGTCATCCACCCTCCCACATACGCGGTTTTAAGCCTAATTTTTTCATCCACTTTGCGCCTTTACTGCCAAAATGCACCCGCCATGAACTGAGTTTGCGGACAAAATCGGCTTCACGGAGCGCATCCAGAAAATCTTCGGGGTCATCAGCAAAGGGTCGCATTAATGTGGGAGATGTGCCATATTCGACCAGTGTATGTGCATCTGAGCCTGCTGTACCCAGTAAATTATGCTTTTGGGCAAATTCAATCGCTTTTAAGTTGTCTTGCAAGTACAAGCACCGCGCATTAAAGACCTCAATCGCATCAATTTGGTCTACAATGCGTGTCAAATCGGCTTCTTGCCAAGCCCCTTTTCGTAAGCGGTCAAAGGGATGCGAAATGCTAATCACTGCGCCTTGTTCGCGTAGGCGTCTAATTGTTTCTTCTGGTGATAATCCTTCTGGGATGCTTTCTTTCACAAAATACGCCAAAATTTCGCCTTGTGTGGTAAAAATTTCTTCGCCAACAATCACCAATTCTGGCGCAAGTTGTTTCATTTTGAGCGCACCATCTGCGGTATTATGGTCGGTGATAGCAATCCGCTTTATATCGCGTTTGGCACAAATTTCGATGAGTTTATCAAATTGGGTGATGCAATCGGTTGACCAGTGTGTATGATTATGCAAATCCACGCGCCATGTTTCGGTCATGATAATGCCCCTTCTGCGATAGGTTGCTGATGTTTTTCGGCTTCCATTGTCGCCAATTCTGCTTCAAGTTCACTGGTGAATAAGCGATTGCGATAGATAAATGCAACGCCCACACCCACCAATCCCCGAAACCATTTATGAAAAAATCCTTGTAACAATGCCGCCGCACCCGCCATCGCCACCGTGAATTGAGGGTAAGCAGGGACAACCATCGCCATGAGCATAGCAAAATTGGTGAATTCGGTCACGCCTGCACCATTTGGCACACAACACAATGCGCCGATAGCCGAGACAAAACCCACGATGAA